>NZ_JBEPBF010000229.1:0-8044 GCF_040298985.1 Streptomyces sp. NPDC001093
CCCCGCCGCCCCGGCTCCGGCGCCCGCCGCCGCTGCCCCGGCCGCACCGGCCGCACCGGCGCCCGCCCCGTCTCCGCTGACCCCGGCCACCGCGCCGACCTCCCCGACCGCCACCCAGGCGACGGACGAGGGCGCGTACGTGACCCCGCTGGTGCGCAAGCTCGCCGCCGAGAACGGCGTCGACCTGGCCACCGTCAAGGGCACCGGCGTCGGCGGCCGCATCCGCAAGCAGGACGTCATCGCCGCCGCCGAGGCCGCGAAGGCCGCCGCGGCCGCTCCGGCTCCGGCCGCCGCCGCTCCGGCCGCCGCCGCCGCGAAGAAGGCCCCGGCGCTGGAGGTCTCCCCGCTGCGCGGCCAGACCGTCAAGATGCCGCGCATCCGCAAGGTCATCGGCGACAACATGGTCAAGGCGCTGCACGAGCAGGCCCAGCTGTCGTCGGTCGTCGAGGTCGACGTCACCCGCCTGATGCGGCTGCGCGCCCAGGCCAAGGACTCCTTCGCCGCGCGCGAGGGCGTCAAGCTCTCCCCGATGCCGTTCTTCGTGAAGGCGGCGGCCCAGGCGCTGAAGGCCCACCCGGTCATCAACGCCAGGATCAACGAGTCCGAGGGCACGATCACCTACTTCGACTCCGAGAACATCGGTATCGCGGTGGACTCCGAGAAGGGCCTGATGACCCCGGTCATCAAGCACGCCGGCGACCTCAACATCGCGGGCATCGCCAAGGCCACGGCGGAGCTGGCCGGCAAGGTCCGCGCCAACAAGATCACCCCGGACGAGCTGTCCGGCGCGACCTTCACCATCTCCAACACCGGTTCGCGCGGCGCGCTGTTCGACACGATCATCGTGCCGCCGGGCCAGGTCGCGATCCTCGGCATCGGTGCCACGGTCAAGCGTCCGGCCGTCATCGAGACCGAGGAGGGCACGGTCATCGGCGTCCGCGACATGACCTACCTGACGCTCTCCTACGACCACCGCCTGGTCGACGGCGCCGACGCGGCCCGTTACCTGACGGCGGTCAAGGCGATCCTCGAGGCGGGCGAGTTCGAGGTCGAGCTCGGCCTGTAAGGCTCGGGAGCCCCACGGCGGTTCGGCAGCGCCCCCGTCCGGAGTCCTTCTCCGGGCGGGGGCGCTGCTCGTTACGAGCGGGGCCACGCGGGGAGAGGTGTGGCCGCCACCAGCGCGAGCCGGCCGCTCACGGCGAGCCGGTCCGGGGCCCCGGCCTCCATGCCCAGCCCGGCGACGCCGACGGCGTACTGGCTGCCGTCCGCCCGACGGACACAAGCCACAAGTACCCCGAGGCCGACTGGCGGGCCGCGCACGTTGCAAGGGCCCCTGACGTCCCCGGAGGCGCCCCCGGTCGTCGTGGACAAGGCGCCCGCGTACGGCCCGGTCGACGACATCAAGTGGCCCGGCACCGGCTGGGACGCGGACTCCTCGGAGATCGCCGGCCGCAGCGTCGAGGAGGGGCGGGTCCCGGCGACAGGTGCGGGATCGGCGGACGGCGCGCCGTCTCCTGGGCGCCACCGGACCACCCGCACCAGCCCGACGGCACGGCGCACCGAGCCCTCATGCACCCCGCTCACCGTGTGCGCCTCGTCTCACCTGCACCAAAGCACGCCCACGTGCCCTACCCACGGAGCGAACCCACCGTATTGTCTAAACGTCAGCCCTCCCGAAGGAGCCCTCAATGACCGCGCCCGTCGTCCACTCGCTGCGCGAACAGATCCGCGAGCACATCGTGGAGGGGATCGTCAGCGGGCGCTGGCAGCCGGGTGAGCGGATCGTGGAGCGGCGGATCGCCACCGAGCTGGAGGTCAGCCAGACACCGGTGCGTGAGGCACTGCGCGAGCTGGAGACCCTCCGTCTGATCGAGTCCGCGCCGAACAAGGGCGTCCGCGTGCGGAACCTGTCCGCGGCCGACCTGGAGGAGAGCTACCCCGTCCGGGCCGGCCTGGAGGCCATCGCGGCGGAGCTGGCGGCCGACCGCCTCGCCGAGGACTGCTCGGCCCTGGAGCCGCATGTCCTGGCCCTGTACGAGGCCGACCGCGACGCCGACGGCACCGCCCAGGTCCGCCACACGGTCGGCTTCCACCGCGAGCTGGTGCGCGCCGCGCACAACTCGGTTCTGCTGCACACCTGGGAGGGCCTGGGCATCGAGGTCTTCACGGCGCTGTCCATCCGCTGGCTGGGCACGGTCCAGCAGTCGTACGCGGAGGAGCACGAGGAACTGGTGGCCGCCTTCAAGCGCCGGGATCCGCGCATCGCGGAGATCGTGAAGGCGCACGTGCTGGGCTGCGCGCCCCGCGCTTGATTCAGTCGAGCGGGCCCCCGCTCAGACGCCGCCCCACCTGCGAAAACAAGGCGATTCAGCGTCACCGGGTGCCATAGGCGAAGGCACCGCGTGCCGACTTTCTCCAAATCAAGAGGTTTTCGACCTCAACCCTTTGATCGATCATCGATCAGCGAGTTACAGTCGCCGACGGACTTCCACCGAAGTCCTAGCCCTGTCCTGCCAAAGACCTAGGGCACCCCCGAACCCTTACCGATGAGGGAACCCCCTTCGACTGAGGAAGGCGGCGACATGACCGACCCCAACGCCATCCAGCCGAGCGCGCTCGACCAGCTCCCCGACCGCGACCCGGAGGAGACCGCCGAATGGCAGGCCTCCCTCGACGCCGTCGCCAGGGAGGCCGGGCCGCACCGCGCCGCGTACCTGATGCGGCGCACGCTGGAGCGCGCCGAGGCGGGCGGCATCGCGCTGCCGAAGCTCCTCGAGACGGACTACGTCAACACCATCCCCACTTCCGCCGAGCCGGGCCTGCCCGGCGACCCGGAGATGGAGGCCCGGATCACCGCGTGGAACCGCTGGAACGCGGCCGCGATGGTGACCCGCGGCAGCAAGTACGGCGTCGGCGGGCACATCGCCACCTTCGCCTCCGCCGCCTGGCTGTACGAGACCGGCTTCAACCACTTCTTCAAGGGCAAGGAGGGCGACGGCTCCGGCGACCAGCTGTACATCCAGGGCCACGCCTCCCCCGGCATCTACGCCCGCGCCTTCCTCGACGGCCGCCTGAACGAGGCGCACCTGGACAACTTCCGCCAGGAGGCCGGCGGCAACGGCCTGCCGTCGTACCCGCACCCGCGCCGCCTGCCCTGGCTGTGGGAGTTCCCGACGGTGTCGATGGGCCTCGGCCCGCTCTCCGCGATCTATCAGGCGCGCTTCAACCGCTACCTCACCAACCGCGGCATCAAGGACGTCTCCGCCTCCCACGTCTGGGCCTTCCTGGGCGACGGTGAGATGGACGAGCCCGAGTCGACCGCGGCTCTCGCGCTCGCCGCCCGTGAGGAGCTGGACAACCTCACCTTCGTCATCAACTGCAACCTGCAGCGCCTCGACGGCCCGGTCCGCGCCAACTTCAAGATCGTGCAGGAGCTGGAGGCCCAGTTCCGCGGCGCCGGCTGGAACGTCGTCAAGACCCTGTGGGGCACCGCCTGGGACGAGCTGTTCGCCCTGGACACCACGGGCGCGCTGGTACGCCGCCTGCGCGAGGTACCGGACGCGCAGATCCAGACGTACCAGACCCGCGACGCCGCCTACATCCGCGCCGACTTCTTCGGCAAGGACCCGGCGCTGGCGGAGATGGCGAAGCTGCTGAGCGACGACAAGATCCTCGAGTGCTTCCACCTCTCGCGCGGCGGTCACGAGGCCCGCAAGGTCTACGCCGCGTACAGGGCCGCCGTCGAGCACAAGGGCGCGCCGACCGTGATCCTGGCCCAGACGGTCAAGGGCCACACCCTGGGCGAGGGCTTCGCGTCGAAGAACGCCAACCACCAGATGAAGAAGCTGACGGTGGACGAGTTCAAGACCATGCGCGACCTGCTCGGCCTGCCGATCAAGGACAGCGACTTCACCGACGGCCAGGTGCCCTACGGCCACCCGGGCGCCGACTCCCCCGAGGTCCGCTACCTCCAGGAGCGCCGCGCGGCCCTCGGCGGCCCGGCCCCGGCCCGCCGCACGCACGCGCTGGCCCCGCTGCCCGCCCCGGCCGAGAAGGCCTTCGCCTCCTTCGACAAGGGCTCCGGCTCGCAGAACGTGGCCACCACCATGGCCTTCGTCCGCCTGGTCAAGGACCTGGTCCGCGACAAGGAGACGGGCAGGCGCTGGGTGCCGATCGTCCCCGACGAGGCGCGCACCTTCGGCATGGAGAGCCTGTTCCCGTCCCTGGGCATCTACTCCCCCAAGGGCCAGACGTACGAGCCGGTCGACCGCGACCAGCTGATGTACTACAAGGAGGCCAAGAACGGCCAGATCCTCAACGAGGGGATCACCGAGGCCGGTTCGATGGCCGACTTCATCGCCGCGTCCACCGCGTACGCGACGCACGGCGAGGCGATGATCCCCTTCTACATCTTCTACTCGATGTTCGGCTGGCAGCGCACCGCCGACCAGATGTGGCAGCTCGGCGACCAGCTCGGCCGCGGCTTCCTCGTCGGCGCGACCGCCGGCCGTACGACCCTGACGGGCGAGGGCCTGCAGCACGCCGACGGCCACTCCCCGGTCATCGCCGCGACCAACCCGGCCGCGCTGACGTACGACCCCGCGTTCGCCTACGAGATCGCGGTGATCGTCCGCGAGGGTCTGCGCCGGATGTACGGCGAGGCCAAGCCGGGCGAGGACCAGAACGTCTTCTACTACCTGACGGTCTACAACGAGCCGCTGCCGCAGCCCGCCAAGCCGGCCGGCCTCGGCATCGACGAGGGCATCGTCAAGGGCCTGTACCGCTTCAACACGGCGGAGTCGGCGGGCCTGTCCCCGGCCGCCAACGCCCCGCGCATCCAGCTGCTGGGCTCCGGTACGGCGATCCACTGGACCCTTCAGGCCCAGAAGCTGCTCGCCGAGGAGTGGGGTGTCGCGGCCGACGTCTGGTCGGCGACCTCCTGGTCCGAGCTGCGCCGCGACGCGATGGAGGCGGACGCCGCCCTCCTGCGCGGCGAGGAGCGGGTGCCGTACGTCCGCCAGGCGCTGCAGGGCGCCGAGGGCCCGGTGCTGGCCGTCTCCGACTACATGCGCCAGGTCCCGGACCAGATCGCGCAGTGGGTCGAGCAGGACTGGTCCTCGCTGGGCGCCGACGGCTTCGGTCTGTCGGACACCCGTGAGGCCGCCCGCCGCCACTTCGGCGTCGACGCCGAGTCGATCGTCGTCGCGGCCCTGGCCCAGCTCGCCAGGCGCGGCGAGGTGAAGGCCACGGCGGTCAAGGAGGCCCGGGAGAAGTACGGGCTGTAAGTCGGCCGGTGTGCGCCGTCGCGGCGGGCGGAGGAGGGTGACCTTCCCGGCCCGCCGCGGCGGCCTGCCTCCAGCGTAGGAGTCCACCGCCGGGCCGGCGGGCTTCGTGGCAGGCTGGCGCCATGCGTGCGGCCCGGCTCATCAAGATGGTGCTCCTGCTGCAGTCCCGGCCGTCCATGACCGCCGCCGAACTCGCCCGGGAGCTGGAGGTGTCGGAGCGGACGGTCACCCGGGACGCGCAGGCGCTGTCGGAGGCGGGCGTGCCGGTGTACGCGGACCGGGGCCGGGCCGGCGGCTACCGGCTGGTCGGCGGATACCGGACGCGGCTGACGGGGCTGGCCAGGAGCGAGGCGGAGGCGCTGTTCCTGAGCGGGGTGCCGGGGGCGCTGCGGGAGATGGGGCTGGAGGACGCCGCTTCCGCGGCCCGGCTGAAGGTGTCCGCGGCGCTGCTGCCCTCACTGCGGGACGCCCCGGACAGCGCCGCCCAGCGGTTCCATCTGGACGCGCCGGCCTGGTTCCGGGAGCCGGAGACGCCCGCGCTGCTGCCGGCGGTCGCGCAGGCGGTGTGGGACGACCGCCGCGTCATCGCCCGCTACCGGCGCGGGGAGAGCGAGGTGGAGCGGGTGCTGGAGCCGTACGGGCTCGTGCTCAAGGCGGGCGTCTGGTACCTGTGCGCGCGGGTCGCCGACGCCGGCTCCTTCCGGACCTACCGGATCGACCGGTTCGGCGCCGTGGAACCCCTGCAGGAACGCTTCTCCCGTGATCCGGACTTCGATCTGCCCGGCCACTGGGCCGAGCAGGCCGAGCGGTTCGCGCGCTCGATCCTGCGCGCCGAGGTCGTCGTACGGCTGTCCCCGGAGGGGGTGCGGATGCTGCGGTACGCCGTCGATCCGCCGGCGGCGCGCGAGGCGATGAGCGGGCCGCCCGAGCCGGACGGGGCCGGCTGGGTCACGGTGACGCTGCCGGTGGAGTCCGAGGAGGTGGCGCACACACAGCTGACGGCGCTCGGTGCGGAGGCGGAGGTGCTGGCCCCGGAGGGCCTGCGGGAGCGGTTCGCCCGGGACGCGGCACGACTGGCCGCGCTGTACGGCGGTCCGCGCCCCCGGGGCCGTACGAACGCCGGATCGGACGCCGGATAACGATCCGCCGCACTCCGGCGTACTCCGCGTGCGCCCCACCGGTGGAGGCCCGATGCTGGTGGCGTGATGGACGAGACGGAGTTCTGGGAGCTGATCGACGCCGCCCGCGAGGCCGCGGAGGGTGACCCCGAGGAACAGGCCGACGTGCTCGTGGACCGGCTGCTCCAGCTGGATCCCGAGTTGATTCTGGACTTCGCCCGTCACTTCGAGGCGCGTTACAACCGCTCCTACCGCTGGGACCTGTGGGGCGCGGCCTGGGTGCTGCTGGACGGGGCCAGCGACGACGCGTTCGACTTCTTCCGCTGCTGGCTGATCGGCCAGGGCCGGGAGGTCTACGAGGGCGCCCTGCACGATCCCGACTCGCTGGCGGAGTTGCTGGAGGAGTTCGACGAGGAGATCGACGGCGACGGCGAGGAACTGGGCTACGCGGCGGACGAGGCCTATGAGCAGCTGACCGGCACCGTCGCGCCCGACCTGGGCATCGCCCCGGCGCCCGCCGAACCGGAGGGCTCGCCGGTGGACTTCGAGAACGAGCGGGCGCTCGCCACCCGCTTCCCCCGGCTGTGGGACCGCTTCCGGCAGTAGCCCGCCCCGGCTCAGCCGGCCGTGCGCCTGCGGGTGCTGTCGGCTTGCAGGTGGGCCTGGGCCTGGTCGGCCCGCACCGCGTGGTGCAGCGGCGCGGCGTTGGCCTGGTCGAGGGCGGACGCGGTGGCCGCGGCCGGGCCGAGGACGACGGTCGCGACCGCGCAGAGAACCGCCCAGGGGCCGCGCGCGGTCCAGGTCCCCCGCGCCCGCTCCGTGGTCCCGGCCGTGCTCCCGGCGGTGCTCTCGGCCGTGGACTTCGCATGGACACGACTGCTGTTCATGATCCCCACCTCCAGTCGGCTGGTGATGGGCACGACCGTAGGGCGCGGGGCTCGGAGCGGGCTGCGTGGTGCCTAAGGGATGGCTGTGAGCCGCGCCGTGGCGGTCCGGCCCTGCAGGCGCGCGGCCTTCTCCCTGATCGCGGGAAGGCGGGCGCTGAGGGCGGCGCCGGGGCAGCTGGTCATGAATCCGGCCTCGTGTCCGGCCAGGGCGGGCAGGGTGGCGGTGGTGCCGGCCTTGTAGCGGCTGAGGCTGTTGCTGGAGACCAGGCGGACGCTCGCGCGCGGGTCGATGCCGGCGAGGCCGAGTTTCCAGGCGGCCAGGGCGGCGATCGCGTCGGTCATGGCCCGGGGCACGGGGACGCCGGCGGTGAAGGTGCCGAGGGCGGCGATGCCGGCGGTGCGGTGGTTGAAGCCCTGGGTGTGGGCGCCGGTGACGGCCCGGTCGGTGCCTCCGGCGCGGCCTTCGTAGATGGTGCCGCAGCGGTCGACGATGAAGTTGTAGCCGATGTCGTCCCAGTTCCGGACGCCGGTCTGGCCAGCGTAGAGGCGGCGGATGATCTCCGGCGCGTCGGCGCAGTTGTAGTCGCCCGGCGAGTCGGTGTGGTGCAGGAAGACGGCGACCACCTTGTCGTCGTAGCGCGGCGGCGGCTGGACGCGCCCGGCGGCGCCCAGCCAGACGGAGCGGGGCACGATGCGCGGCCGGGGGGCGCGGTGGGTGACCGGGGCGCGGGCCGGGCCGGGCCGGTCGAGGCGG
>NZ_JBEPBF010000230.1:0-7898 GCF_040298985.1 Streptomyces sp. NPDC001093
ACCCGGACGCCGGCGCCGGCGTCCACCACCTGTCCGGCCACCACGGGCTGATCGTCCCGGATGGGCGCGACGACGAGCGGGACGCCGTGCCACAGGGCCTCGCACACGGTGTTGTGCCCGGCGTGGCAGACGACGGCGTCCATCCGCTCCAGCAGGGCGAGTTGGGGCACGGCCGGAAGGACCAGGACGTCCTTGTCGCCCGGCGGCACCGGGAGGGCGCCGTCCGGGTCGGCGATCACCGCCTGCACCCGGTCCGCGCGTTCCCGCAGCGCGGTGAGGCACGCGGCGAGGAACCGGCCGCCCGTGTCGGCGTTCGCCGTGCCCAGGGTCACCAGGACCTTCGCCCGGGGCCGGTCCAGCCGTTCCCAGGGGAAACGGGGGCCTGCCGGGCGGCCGGCGAGGGAGGGGCCGACGTAGTGGACGTGCGGGGCCAACGGCGCCAGGGGGCCGATGAGTTCGGGTGTGCTGAAGATCAGCAGGAGGTACGGCGAGAAGCGCGGGTCGGCGGTGCCGGACGGGTCGCCGACGCGGGCGCGCAGTTCGGTCAGGCGGTGTCGCAGCCAGGCGACCACCTTCGGCAGACCGTCGTAGGCGCCGGTGAACTCCGCCGAGGTCGTGGCCGAGGTGGCCCACGGCAGTCCGAGGCGATCGGCCACCAGGGCGCCGGCGAAGGCCTGCTGGTCGGCCACCACCACGTCCGGGCGGAACGCCTCGGCCGCCGACCGGACCCCCGGTGCCATGGCGTCGGCGAGCGGGAGCAGATACCACTCCCACAGGAACCTCAGCGCCTCCGCACCGCGCAGGTCCGGCGGCCGTACGGCACCCTCGGCGCCCGGCACCGGGCCGGCGCAGCCGAACACCTCGGCGTCCGGGCCCGCGAGCCGCCGTACCAGCGCCGGGTCCGCGCACACCCAGGCCACGCGGTGCCCGTGCGCGGCCAGCCGGGCGGCGACGCCGACGGCCGGGTTGACGTGCCCGGTCAGCGGCGGCACCACGAAGAGGAAGGCGCTCATCCGACCCCCGCCCCGGCGCCGACCAGGTCCAGGATGTGCCCGCCCACTGCCGCCGGCGCCTCCACCAGCACCGAGTGCTCGTGCCCGGGCAGCACGACCGCCCGGTAGTCCGTCAGCAGCGCCCGCATCAGCGGGACCAGGTCCGCGAGGTCCGACTCGCCGCCGTAGACGCCGAGGACCGGGCAGCGTACGGCCCTGATCGCGGCCTCGGTGAGCACCCGGCTGGCGGGGATGTCCCGGCCGAGGGTGGTCTCGCGGGCGAGCCGGGCCGCGCCCTTGGCCAGCCGGGCGGTGTTGCGGCCGCGGTGGGCGGTGATCCAGGCGACGACGTCGGGCTCGTTGTACGCGAGCTGGGTCATCACCCGGTCGAGGATGCCGCCGAGTTTCGCCGCCCAGGCGACGGTCGCGGGCTCGGACTCGATCAGCGTCAGACTGGCCGTGCGCTGCGGGTGGCGGGCGGCGAAGCCGAAGGCGATCGTGCCGCCGTAGGAGTTGCCGGCGAGGTGGACGGGCCCGGTGACGGCCAGCCGGTCGAGGAGCGCCTCCAGGTCGTCGATGTTGTCGTCCAGGGTGTAGCCCTGCGGCGGGCGCTCGCTGCGGCCGTGGCCGCGCAGGTCGTACATGACGACGTCGAGGCCGGCCGCGGCGAACGCGGGCGCGACGGTGAAGTAGTAGCTGGCCAGGCTGTCGGTGAGCAGCCCGTGCACCAGGACGATGGTGGCGTGCGGGACGCGGCCGTCGGCCGGGCCCGTGCGCTGGACGTGCAGCCGGATCCCGCCGGCGTCGACCATCGCCATGGCTCAGCCCGCCTGCGTGGTCTTCAGGCTCCACACCACGTACTCCACGAGCCGGCCGACGGTCAGCTCGATGATCTCGTCGAACTCCATGCCGGCCAGGAACTCGGCGAGATTGACCCGCTGCCCGTAGCGCTCCTCCAGCAGCCCGGCCAGGGTGACGAGGTCGATGCTCTCCAGTTCCAGGTCGCGGTTGAAGCTGGTGGACATGCCGATGAGCACGTCGTCGTCGCCGTACTCCGCGAGCACCGTGCGGAGCATGCCCGTGACGTCGGCGAGCACGGTGTCGGCGGTGGGCTGCGCCGGGGCCGGCTGGGTGGGGTTCATCGGGGGTACTCCTCGGCTGCTTCGTCGGGGTGTCCGTCGTCGGCTGCTGCGTGGGTGTGTCCGTCCTCGGCTCCTGGCCGGGTCGTCCAGGCCACCACGTACGTGCGCTGTGGCAGGGCGGGCGGGTTGGCCACCGGTGCGCAGTGCACGGTGTAGACGCGTTCCAGCCGGCCGGAGACCAGCAGCCGGCTGCCGTCCGGCGCGGCCTCCAGCACCGCGAAGTCCCGGGGGCGACCGCCGAATCCGACGCCCTCGGCCTTGGCGACGGCCTCCTTGGCGGCCCAGAACCGGGTGAACCACACGGCTTCCCCTCCCTCCGCGGAGTGGGCCCGCAGTAGGCGCAGTTCGGCCGGGCCGAGAGCGGTGGCGAGGGTCGCCGGGTCGCGCTCGGTGACCTCTTCGATGTCGATGCCGGGGCCGGGCCGCGGGGTGTGCGGCCGGACGATCGCCACGGCCGCCTCGGCCCGGTGGGCGAGCGAGACGTCCAGCGGGGGCAGGGCGCGGCCGTGCACCCCCGTGACGTACGGTCTTCCCAACTCGTCGTTGTGCACGCGCAGTTCCGCCGGGAAGACGGGGCCCGCGCCCTGCCGCCAGAGCCACTGCCGTACGGCGTCCTTGGCCGCGACACGGCCGAGCAGCCACTGCCGGCGGCCGCGCGGCGGGCGTTCGGCGTACTCGGCCCGCTCGGCGCCGCCGAGGGAGTTGCGCATGATCAGCTCGCGCGAGGCGAGGTCGGGCCAGCGCTCGTGCACCAGCGCCCAGCCGCCGGGCCGGGCCTCGGAGAGGGTGTGGCGCTCGGGGAAGCGTTCGACGGGCCGGGTGGTGGGGTCGTTGTCGAAGCGGCGGTCCTGCCAGCCGCCGATCACGGCCCACACCCGGCCGCCTGCGGTGAGCTCCGCGTCGGCCTCCAGCACGGTGTCCGTGAGGGACGTGATCCGCAGCGCGCAGCGGACCTCGGTGCCGGGGGCCGGGTGCGGTCCGTGGAACCGCAGGTGCCGCATCCGCACGGGGAAGACGACGGTCCGCTCGGTACGGGTCGCCATGATCCAGTAGCCGAGCAGCTGGCCCACGTTGTCCAGCAGTGCACCGGGGGCGGCGGGCGCGGTGATCACTCCCCGGATGTGCCGCTCGCCGATCGCGGTGAGGTCGGTCAGGCCCTGGAAGCCGGGGCCGTGGAACATCCAGCGGTCCCGGTAGATCTGGGCGGCGGTGTGCTCGGGGCGGCGCTCGACGGCGTCCGGGAGGGGGGTGGGCGGGGGCGGTGCGGGGTGGCGTGGGGCGAGTTCGACCGTGGCGCGGGCCGTGGGGCCGAAGGCGACGGTGACGCGGTCGGGGTGGCCGGGGAGCGGGGTCACGGTGACCGTTACGTCGACGGGGGGTGTGGCGGTGAGCCAGCGGTCGAACCGGGCCTCGTGCACGGCGACCGCCCGCAGGCCCGGGGCCGCCGCCTCCGCCGCGTCCATCATGTACCGGACGATCGTGGTGGCCGGGACCACCGGCCAACGGTCCTCGATGTCCGGCCAGTTGGGGCGCTGCGGAAAGAAGCAGTGGTCCAGGAGGTGGGGCATGGTGTGGGGGGACACGTGGAGGGAGGTGGTCATCGGGGCGGCGGGCCCTGTGGCGGTGGCGGTGGCGGTGGTTGCAACTGCCGCTGCGGCTGCATGGGCGGCGGTTCTGCGCTCGCGCCGGCCGCTCGCCGTGATCAGCTGCGCCGCTGTGTCAGCGGTCTCCCGCAGCAGGGCGGTGAGCTCGACGGCCGCCGGGAAGTGCGGGGCGAGGTCGTCCAGTTGACCGAGGCCGGGGCCGGGGTCACCCGGGTGGCCCGCGGGCGCGGGATGCGCGGCGGCCAGGCCGGGGCGCAGTTCGGCGCGGAGTGCGTCGAGTACCGGGCCGTCCAGCGAGACGAGCGCGCCGCCGAGCTCGAGCCGGACGGGCGTGCGGCGCGGCTGAGCCGACGCCGACGCCGCGCCGCGGGGCGGGGCGGGGGGTGGGGTCGCTGCCGTGCGCGGCGGCAGAGCGGGCGCGGGTGGGGCGGTGCGCGGCGCCGCGGCGGGCGGGGGCGGCGTGGTGGGGGCGGTCGACGTGGTGGGGGGCGGTGCGGTCGGCGCGGGGCGCGGCGACCCAGCAGGCGCGGTCGGCCTGGTGCGCGGCGGCACGACGGGCAGGGTCTGTGCGGTGCGCGGCGGCACGGCGGGCGGTGGCGGTGCGGTACGCGGCGACGCGGCGGGCGGGGGCGGTGCGGTGGGCCCGGATGCTGTGGCGTGGGGCGGCAGTGCCGGTGCCACGGAGGCTCCCGCCACCCACAATGCCGTGCTCACGCGGCGCAGCTGGGACATGCCGCTGCGCTCGGGCGCGTTGGCGGCGACGGCCAGGTGGTCGCGGTCGCCCAGCGTGTCGGCGATCAGGGAGGTGAGGCGGCCGGGGCCCACCTGGACGAAGACGCGGTGCCCGGCGGCGTACAGGGCGTCGGTCAGCTCACGGAAGCGGACGGGTTCCAGCAGATGCCGTACGAACAGCTCGCGCACCGCCCGCTCGGCCCGGGGGAAGGGCGCGGCGGTCGTCCCGGACCACACGGGTACGGTCGGTGGGTGGAGCCGGAAGCGGTCGGCGGCCTCCTTGATGGGCGCGAGGTACGGCTCCAGCATCGGTGTGTGGAAGCCGGAGCGGAAGGGCAGCACCTGGCAGATCACGCCCTTGGCGCGCAGGGAGCGTACGAACTCCTCGACCGCCGCGCCGGGCCCGCAGACCATGGACTGGCGGGGCGCGTTGTCGTGCGAGAGCACGATCCCGGAGTCCGCCCAGGACTCGGTGAGCAGGGATCGTACGTGCGCGGCCGAGGTGCCGAGGGCCGCGAAGGCGAGACCGGGGACGGTGAGGGAGTCGGGGTCGAACTCGGCCATGAACGCGTCGACTTGGTCCGGTGCGTAGAGCCCGCCGGCCACCATGGCCGTCCACTCGCCGACGCTGTGCCCGGCGACCGCGTCCGGTACGACACCCATGCGGCGCAGCGCCCGGTCCAGCAGGCGGCCCACGCCGACGACTCCGAAGCCGTGCCGGCCGACGTCACCCACCCGGACGTCCGTGCCGGGCAGCGGCGTGACGCCGAAGTGGGCGGCGATGTCGTCGGTGCGGGGCGTGAAGTCGCCTTCCAGACCGGGGAAGACGAACGCCGACCTCCCGCCGCCGGCGGGGCCGAGCAGCGGGCCCGGCCGGAACCACACATCGCTACGGCCGTGCCAGGCGCGCCCCTTGGAGACGGCTCGGCGGGCCAGTGCGAGCCGCCTGGCGGTCGGGGCCACGATGCCGAGGCGGACAGGGCCGGCGTCGGGGTGCGGCAGGTCCGGGTCGAGCCCGGCGGCGAGGACGGCCGAGTCGTCGGCACGGAGGAGCACAGCGAGGTCCGGCACACCGTCGGCGGCCAGCAGGAGAATCCGCTCGGACTCGGTGACGTGGGCGGGGACGGGGACAGGGACAGGAACGGGGACGGGGACGGGGGCCGACGCCGGGTCCGAGGCCGGGGCAGGAGTGGGAGCCGGATCCGGGGCGGGAGCCGGCAGCAGATGGGCCGGAGCGGCCTCCGACGGCGCGGACGAGACACGCGCGGCCCGCACCGACGCCACGTCCGTACGCGCGACCCCCGGCGCCTCCTCCAGCACCACATGGGCGTTGATGCCGCCGAAGCCGAAGGCGTTCACGGCGGCCCGGCGGACCGGCTGCCGGGCGTCCGTCTGCCAGGGGCGGGCCTGCTCCAGTGTGCGGAAGCGGGTGGCGGGGAGGGCGGGGTGGGGGTCGTCGCAGTGGAGGGTGGGCAGGAGGGTGCCGTGGTGGAGGGCGAGGGCGGCTTTGACCAGGCCGGCGACCCCGGCGGCCGGCATGGTGTGGCCGATCATCGACTTCACCGAGCCGAGGACGGGGCGGCGGCCTTTGCCCTGCGCGGGCCCGAACACCTCGGTGAGCGTGGCGAGTTCGGCCGCGTCTCCGGCGGGAGTGGCGGTGCCGTGTGCCTCCAGCAGGCCGAGGGAGTCCGGGGCGGCGGGGTCGAGCCCTGCGGCCCGCCAGGCCTGGCGCACGGCTCGGGCCTGCCCGCCGGGGTCCGGTGCGACCAGCCCCGCCGTACGGCCGTCGCTGGCCACGCCCGTGCCCCGGATCACCGCGTACACCCGGTCGCCGTCGCGTTCGGCGTCCGCGAGCCGCTTCAGGACGACGACGCCCGTGCCCTCGCCGATGAGGATGCCGTCGGCGTCGCGGTGGAAGGGGCGGATGCGTTGGCTCGGGGACAGGGCGCGCAGTTGGGCGAAGACGCTCCAGAGCGTGATGTCGTGGCAGTGGTGCACTCCCCCGGCCAGCATCAGGTCGCAGCGGCCGGTGGTGAGTGCGGTGACCGCCTGGTCCACGGCGACCAGGGAGGAGGCGCAGGCCGCGTCCACGGTGTAGGCGGGGCCGCGCAGGTCGAGCCGGTTGGCGATGCGGGAGGCGGCGAGGTTCGGGACCAGGCCGATCGCGGCCTCCGGGGTGTCGGGGCCGAGCCGTTCGGTGAACGCCGTGCGGACGCGGTCGAGTTGGGCGGGGGAGAGATCGGGTAACAACTCGCCCAGGGTGCGGGTCAGTTGTCCGGCCGTGCGCACGCGCTGGTCGAGACGGACCAGGCCCGGGGTGAGGTAGCCGCCGCGGCCCAGGGCCACGCCGATCCGGTCCCGGGCCGGGAGCCGCTCCTCGCCACCGGCGTCCGCGAGCGCGGCGGCGGCCACGTCGAGGGCGATCAGCTGGTCGGGCTCGGTGCCGGGCACCGAGGCGGGCATGATGCCGTACCGGGTGACGTCCACCTCGGCGAGGCCGTCCACGAATCCGCCGCGCCGGCAGTAGATCCGGTCGGGGGCGGCGGGCCCGGTGGCCGAGCCCGGCCGGTAGTAGTCGGCGTCCCAGCGGTCCGCCGGGACGTCGCTGATCGCGTCGACTCCGTCCCGCAGGTTGCGCCAGTAGGCCTCGAGGCCGGGGGCGCCGGGCAGCAGCACCGCCATCCCGACGACGGCCACAGGAGTCTGCCGTGCCGTCATGTCACCAGCCCGACGCGGTGTAGACGACGGCACGGACCGACGGTTCACCCCAGGCGAGCTCCCGCAGCAGGGCCGCGGTGCCCTCGTCGGGGTCGATCAGCTCGACCCCGCGCCGGGCGTACTCACGGCCGAGTTCGGCGCCGACCATGCCGCCGTGCGCCGCGGACGGCGCCCAGGGTCCCCAGTGGACGGTCAGGGCGCGAGCGCCGGTCCGGGCGGCCCAGTCGGCGCCGAGGGTCTCCAGGGCGTCGTTGGCGGCGGCGTAGTCGGCCTGGCCGCGGTTGCCGAGCACGGCGGCGATGCTGCCGAACAGCACGGTGAACGCGGGGGCGCCCGGCAGGTCGTCCAGGGCGGCGAACAGCGCTGCGGCGCCGGCCGTCTTGGTGCCGTAGACCCGCTGGAAGGACTCGGGGGTCTTGTCGGCGATCAGCCGGTCCTCGATCACCCCGGCGGCGAAGACGACCCCGTCGAGGCGGCCGTGTTCGGCGTGGATCTCCTTGACGGCCCGCAGGACGGCGTCGCGGTCCCGGAAGTCCACCGAGCGGTAGCGTGCCTCGCTGCCGAGTGCGCCGAGCTCCGCGAGGGTCGTGGTGATCTCCCGCTGGGCGAGGATCAGTTCGGCGGCCCGGTTGATCTCGGCGGGGCCGGGCGCGGCGCCGGGTCCGGCGGCGAGCGCCGCCCGCAGCTCGACGGGGGTGCGCGCGGCGGCG
>NZ_JBEPBF010000231.1:0-7733 GCF_040298985.1 Streptomyces sp. NPDC001093
ACCGTCCTCGCGGTCTGCAGCTGGTCCGACGACATCGGTGCCCCCCTCCCCGGCGCCCCCGGGGGCCCCCCCGCCGGCCACCCCCCGCGCCCCGGCGCCGCGGGCGCCCGCGCCGCCGCCTCGGCCGGCGATCCCGTCGAGGTGGCCCACGGAAGCCTGCGCGGCCTCGTCTCCGGGCGCTGCCTGGACGTGCTCGGGGACAGCGTGCGGGCGGGCGCGGGCGTGGGGCTCGCGCCGTGCTCCTCCGCCGCCTCGCAGCAGTGGTCGTACCAGGACGACGGGTTGCTGCGCAGCGCCGCCGACCCGTCCCTGTGCCTGGCCGCCGACACCGGGACGAAGAGCGTCGTGCTGGCCGGATGCGTCGTGCACTCCGGAGAGGTGGCGTACGACATCACCGTGGGTGGCGAGATCCTGCCGCGCCGGCACGCGGGCCTCGCGCTCGCTCCGGGCTCCGGCGACGCGTCCGCCCGCGTCACGCTGACGCCGCGCGACGGTTCGCCGGAGCAGCTCTGGGTGCTGGAGCCGGACGCGGCGCAGGGCGGGGCGGACGCGCCACGGGGCCGTCATCCGGGGTTCGCGCAGGGCGATGGGCCCTCGCAGGGCGCTGGATCCTCGAAGGGCGACGGACTTTCGGAGGGGGACGGACTTCCGAAGGGCGAGGGCCCGCCGCACGGGAACACCTCGTCCGGGAAGCCGGAGGACGCGGGCGGCGGTCCGGGGCCGTCGGTGGGGCCGGGGGAGCCGGGCGAGGCGAACGAGACCCGGATCGCCCAGGTCCGCGCCGGCCACGACCAGCGGCACACCGGGTCCGTCCTGCCCGCCCGGGCGGTGCGCTTGCTGCACCGGGCCCTCCCGCCGGTCGCCGGCACGGTCGCCGCCGTACCGGCGGCCGTGGGCACACTGCCGCGCTGACGATCGGCGCGGGACGTCCCCCGGACCCCGGCCGCGATCGAGCCACGGCGCCGAAGTCATGTGGAATTTACAGACTTCGAGCGGATGTACCGGCGCGTTGCGCCCGGGTGAGTGGGCGGTGACGCATGCGGGGACTTTGCCGGGGTTGTGGTGGTGTGGTGCGGGGGCCGGAGTGGTGCCCCGCCCGCACCGGTGAGGGGAATTACCGCCATTTTCCAGTTCTTGCGCGGAATTCGACCCGCTGGCCGAATCGATGTCACCGGGCGCGAAAAGGGGGCGGCGTTATTGACCCGTGAGTAGGCCGAGGCTAGTTTCCGGTGCCCTCGCACCAGAGCGTTCCGCCGCACACCCCCCACCGTGCTGTCCCGCCGATCGTGCCGGAGCATCATGACCTCGCCTGTGCGCCCCCATGACCTCGTCCTGTGCCTCACCCCGTTCGGAGAGCCCGACGCCGGTCTCACCGCCGCCGCCTGTGCCGCCGGGGCGCTCGGCATCCTCGACCTCGGCACCGGAGACCGGAGATGCCGGGACGCGCTGTCCCGGCTGAGACGGTCCGCGCCGGGCCCCTTCGGGGTGCGGGTGACCGGGCGCTGCGCGCTGACCCCGGCCGAGGTCGGCGACGCCCCCGACACCGTGGTCCTCACCGCGGACGCGACCTGGTGGCGCACCGAACTCCCCTCCGGCTGCCGTGTGCTGGCGGAGGTCACGGACATCCGCCAGGCACACGCGGCCGTGCGCGCGGGTGCCCAGGGGCTCGTCGCCCGCGGCGCCGAGAGCGGCGGCCGGGTCGGCGAGCTGAGCACCTTCGTCCTGCTCCAACAGCTGCTGTCCGACGAGGAGTCGAGCCGCGTCCCGGTGTGGGCCTGCGGGGGCATCGGCCCGCGTACGGCGGCGGCCGCGGTGGCCGGCGGCGCCGCCGGGGTGGTCCTCGACAGCCAACTGGCCCTGCTCGCCGAGTCGGGGCTGCCCGAGACGGTCCGTTCGGTGCTGCGCACCCTGGACGGCTCGGAGACCGTGGTGCTGGGCGGCCACCGGGTACTGCGGCGCCGGGGACCGGACGCCCCGCGCCCGCCGGCCGACGACCCCGGGGCGGTCGCGTCCCTGCTGGGCGCCGACGACCTGCGCGGCCGGCTCCTGCCCGTCGGCCAGGACGGATTCCTCGCCTCCCGGTTCGCCGAACGGTTCGGGGACGTACGGCGGTCGGTGCGGGAGGTGTCGACGGCGATCGACGGCGTGGCCGACGGGGGTGCGGCGACGGCCCTGCGTCCCGGGTCGGCCATGAGCCAGGCGCTCGGGACCCTGCTCCCCGTCGCGCAGGGGCCCATGACCCGGGTCAGTGACCAGGCGGGCTTCGCCGCGGCCGTCGCCGCGGACGGGGCGCTGCCCTTCCTGGCGCTGGCCCTCGCCGACGGCGCGCGGACCCGGTCGATGCTCACCGAGGCGCGGGCCGTGCTGGACGGGCGGCCCTGGGGCGTGGGCGTGCTCGGCTTCGCGCCCGAGGAGATCAGGAACGCCCAGCTGGACGCCGTACGGGACCTGCGGCCCACGCACGCGATCATCGCCGGCGGACGGCCCGCCCAGGCCGAGACGCTGGAGCGGGCCGGGATCCGCACCTACCTGCACGTGCCCTCGCCGGGACTGCTGCGGCAGTTCCTGGACGCGGGCGCGCGCAGGTTCGTGTTCGAGGGGTCCGAGTGCGGCGGTCATGTCGGACCGCGCGCCTCCTTCCCCCTCTGGGAGGCCCAACTCGCCGTCCTGCAGGACTTCCTGGACCAGGCCGACGATCCGGCCGCCCGGCGGCTGGAGGTGTTCTTCGCCGGCGGCGTCCACGACGAACGCTCGGCGGCGATGGTCGCGGCCCTGGCCGCACCGCTCACCGCCCGGGGCGCCGCCATCGGCCTGCTCATGGGCACCGCCTACCTGTTCACCGAGGAGGCCGTCGCGCACGGCGCCGTCCGGCCCGTCTTCCAGCGGCAGGTGCTCACCGCCACCACGACCACCCTCCTGGAGACCGCCCCCGGCCACGCCACCCGCTGCGTCCCGAGCCCCTTCACCGGTGACTACCGTGCGCGCGAGGCCGCTCTCCGCGCGCAGGGGCTGACCGACCGCGAGGTCTGGGAGCAGCTGGAACGGCTCAACGTGGGCCGGCTGCGCATCGCCAGCAAGGGCGTCGAGCGCGGAGCCGACGGCGCGTTCGCGACCGTGGACGAGGAACGGCAGCTCGCGGACGGGATGTTCATGGCCGGCGAGGTCGCCGTGCTGCGCTCGCGGACCACGACCCTGGCGGACCTGCACCGCTCGGTCACCGACGGCGCCGCCGAGCTCCTGACGCGGCGGGCCGCCCGCCCGAGCGCCGAGGTCTCCGCCGCCGCGCCGGAGCCGCCCGCGCCGCTGGACATCGCCATCGTCGGCATGGCCTGCATGTTCCCCCAGGCCCCCGATCTCGCCGCCTTCTGGTCCACCATCGTCACCGGCCGCGACGCCGTCACCGAGGTGCCTGCCGCACGCTGGGACCCGGCCGTGCACCACGCGGCCGGCACCACGGCGTCCAAGTGGGGCGGATTCCTGCCCCGCATCCCCTTCGACCCGCTGCGCTACGGCATCCCGCCCACCTCCCTCGGCAGCATCGAACCCGTCCAGCTGCTGTCCCTGGAGGCGGCCCGCCGGGCGCTGGAGGACGCCGGATACGGCGAGCAGGGGCGGGCGTTCGACCGCGCGCGGACCTCGGTCGTCTTCGGCGCCGAGGCGGGCAGCGACCTGTCCAACGCCCTCACCCTGCGCGCCGTACTCCCGTCCTACTACGGCACGGTGCCCGACGGACTGGACGAACAACTGCCCCGGCTGACCGAGGACTCCTTCCCCGGCATGCTCGCCAACGTCATCTCCGGCCGGATCGCCAACCGGCTGGACCTCGGCGGCACCAACTTCACCGTCGACGCCGCGTGTGCCTCCTCCCTCGCCGCCCTCGACGTGGCCTGCAAGGAACTCGTCTCCGGCACCAGTGACCTCGTGCTGTGCGGCGGCGCCGACCTGCACAACGGCATCAACGACTACGTCCTGTTCTCCTCCGTCCACGCGCTCTCCCCGACCGGCCGCTCCCGCGCCTTCGACTCCTGCGCCGACGGCATCGCCCTCGGCGAGGGCGTGGCCTGCCTGGTCCTCAAACGGCTCGCGGACGCCGAACGCGCCGGCGACCGGATCTACGGCGTGGTCAAGGGCCTCGGCTCCGCCAGCGACGGCCGCTCGCTCGGCCTCACCGCACCCCGCCCCGAAGGCCAGCGGGCGGCCCTGGAGCGGGCGTACCGCAACGCCGGTGTCTCGCCCGCGGACGTCGGCCTGATCGAGGCGCACGGCACCGGCACGGTCGTCGGCGACCGCACCGAACTCACCGTGCTCAGCGAGGTGTTCACCGAAGCGGGCGCGGCGGCGGGCGGCTGTGCGCTCGGCTCGGTCAAGTCGCAGATCGGGCACACCAAGTGCGCCGCCGGCCTCGCCGGCCTCATCAAGACCGCCCTCGCCCTCCACACCGGTGTCACCCCGCCCACCCTGTACCTGGAGCGGCCCAACCCGGCCTGGGCGGAGGGCGACAGCCCGTTCGTCTTCCACACCCGCGCCCGGCCCTGGACGGCACCGGCGGCCGAACGCCTCGCCGGCGTCAGCGCGTTCGGCTTCGGCGGCACCAACTTCCATGCCGTGCTGGCCGCGCACGCCGACGCCGCACCGCTCCGCCGGTCCGTGGACGCCTGGCCGGCCGAGCTGTTCCTCTTCCGGGGCCGGGACACCGCGGCGGCCCATCGGCAGGCCGAGGAGATCCTCCGGGCCGCCGAGACCGACGGCCGCCCTTGGCGCCTGCGCGACCTCGCCCTCGCCGCGGCCCGCCGCGCCGACACCTCACACCATCCGGTACAGGCCGCGCTCGTGGCCCGCGACACCGAGGAACTCACCGGACAACTGCGACGGCTCCTCGCGGGGGAGCGCGATCCGGGTGCCGGGATCCATGTGGCGGACGCGGTGAGGGGGGCGGGGGAGGAGGACTCCGCGGGTGCGGGTTCGGTTTCGGGTGCGCGTGCGGGTGCGGGACGGGGTGCGGGCGCGTATCCGGCGCGGGGCGGGGTGTCGGAGCGGGGGGAGGGGCCCGGCGCGGGCTTGGCGGAGGGGGGCTTCGCTGATTCGGCGGAGGGGGGCTTCGCGGGTTCGGTGGAGGGCGGCGGCGCGGACCCGGTGGAGGGCGGAGTGGAGGACCCGGTGGAGCGTGGCTTCGCGGGTTCGGTGGAGGACGGCGTCGCGGGTTCGGTGGAGGGCGGCGTCGCGGGTTCGGTGCAGGGCTGCGTCGCCGATTCGGTGCAGGGCAAGGCCGCGGAGTCGATGGGAGACACGACCGCCGCGGCGCCGGTGGTGCGCGGACGCGCGGAGTCGGTCGAGGGCAGAGGCGTGGAGCCGGTGGACAGCGGGGTCGTCGCCGACCCGGTGCCCGGCAAGGTCGCCTTTCTCTTTCCCGGGCAGGGCAGTCAACGCCCCGGGATGCTCGCCGAGCTCCTGGTCCACCTTCCCGAGCTGCGGCACTACCTGGACCTCGGTCGCGCGCACGCCGACAGCGTCCACCCGCCGGCCGCCTTCGACGACGCCGCGAGGGAGCGTCGGCGGGCCGCCCTCACCGACACCCGGGCCGCGCAGCCCGCCCTCGGCATCACGGGCCTCGCCGCCCACGCCTTCCTCACCTCGGCCGGCGTCCACCCCGACCAGGCCGCCGGGCACAGCTACGGCGAGCTGGTCGCCCTTGCCGCGGCCGGCGCCCTGGACCCCGAGACACTGCTGGAGCTGAGCGCGGAGCGGGCCGGTGCGATCCTGGCGGCGGCGGGCGACGACCCGGGCACCATGGCCGCGGTCGGCGCCGGCGCCGAGACCGTCGTACGCACCCTGCGCTCGACCGGCGCACCCGCCGCCGTCGTCGTCGCCAACCTCAACTCACCCGAGCAGACGGTGATTTCCGGACCGACGGCGGATGTCGAGACAGCCGTACGGCTGCTGCGCGACGCCGGGCTCGGCGCGCGGCGCATCCCCGTGGCCTGCGCCTTCCACAGCCCGCTCGTGGCCGCGGCCGGGGAGCGGTTCGCCAAGGTCCTCGCGGACAAGACGGTGCGGACGCCCGAGTTCCCCGTCTGGGCCAACCGCACCGCCGCGCCCTATCCGCCCGGCCCCGACGAGGTGCGCGCCGAACTCGCCGCCCAGATCGGTGCCCCCGTCGCCTTCGCCGCCCAGATCGAGGCCATGTACGAGGCGGGCGCCCGCGTCTTCGTCGAGGCGGGCCCCGGCACGGTCCTCACCCGGCTCGTCGCACGGATCCTCGGCGACCGACCGCATCGCACCGTCGCCTGCGAACCGGATGCCGACAGCGGCCTGCGCGGCTGGCTCGACGCCCTCGCCCGGCTCGCCGTCGCCGGACAGCCGGTGCGCACCGCCTGGCTCCTGCGGGGCCGCGACGCCGTCGACGCGCTGCGCGGCCCGGCACCGAAACGGCCCGGCTGGACGGTCGACGGACACCTCGTCCGCACCGCTGACGGAGCACTCCTGCCCGGTGCCCTCGCACCGGCCCGACGAGTCGTGGAGACGACCGTGACCACCGACCAGCCGTACGGCGCCCCGGCCGACCGGGACGCGCTCATCTCCGAATTCCTGCGCACCAGCCGGGAGATGATCGCCGCCCAGCGCGATGTCCTGCTGACCTACTTCGGCTCGGCGCCCGGCGCCACACCGCCGGCGCCCGCCCCGGCCGTACCGGTTCCGCGGACGGTGACGGTCCTCCCTGAACTCCCGCCGGTCGACACACAGTTGACCGAGCCGGACGCGGAAGCGCCGGTCGCCGACATCGAGCGGGTCGTCCTGGAGATCATCAGCGAACGCACCGGCTATCCCGTCGACATGATCGAGCCAGACCTCGATCTGGAGGCGGACCTCAGCATCGACTCGATCAAGCGGGCCGAGATAGCGGGCGAACTCGCCAAGCGGCTGGGCATCGCGGGCGGCGCCGAGGTGTTGGCGGACGCCGAACTGGAGGAGCTGGCCAAGGCGCGTACGGCCGCCGCGGTGACGGGGTGGCTGACGGCGCGGGTGGCGGCGCGGTCCGCAGGCGGGGGAGGGCGGCACGAGGGGTCCGGCACCGGCGGTCAGGTCGGATACGCGGAGGAGCGGACCGAGGAAGCGCTCACCGGCGCGGGAGCCGGACGAAGTCAGGAACCGGCCGGGGCGGCGTACTCCCCACCGACATACGCTCCCGATCCCGCCCCCGCCCCCGTCCCCGGTGTTCCTCCCCGGCGCTGCGAGGTGCGTCCCGTGCCCCTCCCGGAGCCCCAGCCGGAGCCGGCTGTCGGGGGTGACGCAGGCCGCACCCTGGCCGGCCGGCGCTTCGCCCTCCTCGGGGACGGCGCGGGCGCGGCGGCGGAGGTCGGGGCCCGGCTCGCCGAGCACGGCGCCGAAGCCGTGATGCTCCACGCGAGCCACCTCCTCACCGCGGACGACGGTCCGGTCGACGGCGTCGTGTACCTCGGCGGGCTGCCCGGCCCGGACCTCCCGGTGCTGCCGGACGCCTTCCCGGTGCTGCGCGCGGCGCTGGCGCGGGCCCCGCGCCGGCTGCTCGCCCTGCGGGCCGCCGACCCTGCGGGCGCTCTCGGGGCGGCCGGACTGGACGGTCTGTTCCGCAGCGTCGGCCGCGAGTACCCGGACCTGCTCGCCCGGCCCAAGGTCTACCCCAAGCAGACCCGCCCCGCACTCAGGGATGTCTCCCTCGAGGTGGAGAAGGGCGAGTTCGTGTTCCTCGTGGGGTC
>NZ_JBEPBF010000232.1:0-7655 GCF_040298985.1 Streptomyces sp. NPDC001093
CGGGAGGCGCGCAGCCGGACCTCCGGCGGGCCCTCGGTGGCCTGTTCGGCGAAGGGTGCGACGGCCTGCCAGTCCAGGACCCGCTCCGGGGTCGGGCGGGCCTGCCAGCGGCGCGGACCGAGCCGGCGCAGCAGCGTGGGCAGGGAGACGTCCACCCCGACCAGCACCACCTGGTCCACCAGAGGCGCCAGGTACAGGTCGGCGGCCCGGGTCACCTGCACGCCGTCGACGTCGACCAGTTGGTGGTCCAGGACGTCCTTGGCCAGCAGGACCTCGCCGGGCCGGCGGACGAAGTCCCGCAGGTCGACCCGGGCGGTGCGCAGCCGTACGTGCCCGGCGTGCACCTTGCCGACGGCGTCGGCGGGCAGGAAGGTGCGGCGTCGGCCGATGCGCAGGATCAGCCCGGTGACGGGCGGGTACGAGTCCGCGCCGTAGAGCCGGGCGACGACGTCGACGACACGGCCGACCTCCTCGCCCGACTGGTTGGAGACCGGGCCGCCGATCAGCCCGGCCAGGGAGACCAGCGAGGTGCGCACCGCCTTGGACGCGGTGGCGCGGCGCTCCAGGGTGACCCGGCGGTCACGCAGACGGGCCGAGGTGGACATGAGCAGAGTGTGGGCAGCCAAGATGAACACCCCCTTGCCCCGGCGTGGCGGGGCTACGGGCGGCCCACGGCAGCACACTTCTTCCCCGAGCGGGCGGCACCGGTCACCGCAGGGCATGGCACGGCAGGCGCACGCCGGCCACGCGGCCTGCCAGGCCGGTGAGCTGGGCGACGGTCAGGGAAGAGGGGGCTGCTCCGGGCCACGGAAGGACGGCGCGGACAACACGAAGAGGGGCCGACTATGGCCCGGACTACTGTCCATGTCGCCTCCTCCCGGTCACGGCCGCGCACGAAGTGTCGCGGTCCTGCGGCAAGGGGCAGCCGGAGCCGGCTCGGCCCGGCGCACCCCAACTCGTCAGAGCTTTGGCACTCCACGGCGTGATCCCCCGCGACTTGGCGGGAGAAGCCACTTGGGGTCACCCCTTGGGCCGGGGAGACCTGTCCTGATCCGGAGCGTCTCTCGACGGGTGGGATCAGTGGCCTGTGTCCGTGAAGACGCCTCACCGAACGAGGTGTCTGCTGAATCCGCGAAAAGGATACGCCCGCCCCGGCCCGCCTTCCGAACCCATGACCGGCCCTTGACCCGGACCGTGGGGAACGAAGACGTTCCGCATCCGCCGTGCGGGCGGCGTCTGTTCGGTGTTCGGCGTGCCTATACCTCGATGTGGGAGCCCATGATGACGGTGCGGTCGCGGGGCAGGCCGAAGTACTCGGCGGCATCGGCCGTGATGTAGGAGGTGGCGACGAACAGGCGCTTGCGCCAGGCGGCCATCGTCGGGGCCGTTCCGCGCCGCAGCTCGATCTTCGACAGGAAGTAGGACGCCTGGTCGAGGTTGAGCGGCCCTTCGGTCCGGGACGGGTCGAGCATGGCGAGGGTGCCGGGCACGTCCGGCGTCTCCATGTAGCCGAACCGGGCGGTGACGTGGATGATCCCGTCGTCGGCGTAGCCGAGGTCGTCCACGACGACCCGCTGGTCGGCCGGGACGCGGGGCACGGGTTCGGTCGCCAGGGAGAGGATCACGACCTGGTCGTGGCGCACGTGGTTGTGCTCGACGTTGGCCCGCATGGCCAACGGTGCCGTCTGCTTGCCCCGGTTGAGGAAGACGGCCGTACCGGGGATCCGGCGCGTGGGCACCTTCCCCGAGCGGAGGTCGTCGATGAACTCGGGCAGCGGGCCCTCCAGCCGTGCCCGCTCGGCGGTGACGAGTTCGCGGCCGCGCTGCCAGGTCGTCATGACGGTGAACACGGTCAGGCCGATCAGCAGCGGCAGCCACGCGCCGTGGACGAGCTTGGTCAGGTTGGCCGCCACGAACAGCAGGTCCACGAAGAGCAGCACGGTCGCGCCGGCGACGACCAGCCACAGGGGCGTACGCCACTTCGCGCGGGCGACGTAGAAGAACAGCAGGGTGGTGATGGTGATGGTGCCGGTGACCGCCATGCCGAACGCGAAGGCGAGCGCCGTGGAGCTGCGGAAGGCGAAGACCAGGGTGAGGACCGAGACCATGAGCAGCCAGTTGATCCAGGGGACGTAGATCTGGCCGATGGTGGATTCCGAGGTGTGCGCGATCCGCAGCCTCGGCAGGTAGCCGAGCTGGGCGGCCTGGGAGGTGACCGAGTACGCGCCGGTGATCACCGCCTGGGAGGCGATGACGGTGGCCGCCGTGGCGAGCACGACCATCGGCCACTGTCCCCAGGCGGGCACGAGCAGGAAGAAGGGGCTGCTGATGTTGTGCGGATCGGCGAGGATCAGGGCGCCCTGGCCGAAGTAGCTCAGGATGCAGGCGGGGAAGACGAGGAACAGCCAGGCCCGGGTGATCGAACGGCGGCCGAAGTGCCCCATGTCGGCGTACAGCGCCTCGGCGCCGGTGACCGCGAGCACGACGGCGGCCAGGGCGAAGAAGGCGGTGCCGAAATGACCGAACAGAAAGCCCAGGGCGTACGTCGGTGACAGTGCCCGGAGGATGCCCGGGTGGTCGGCGATGCCGGCGATGCCGCACGCGCCGATGGCCGCGAACCAGACGATCATGACCGGCCCGAACACCCGGCCCACCGCCGCGGTTCCCCGGCGCTGCACCACGAACAGCACGACGATGATCACGGCGGTGATGGGTACGACCGCGCCGCCCAGCGACGGCTGGACGACCTTGAGCCCCTCGACCGCGGACAGCACCGAGATCGCCGGGGTGATCATGCTGTCGCCGAAGAACAGCGACGCGCCGAAGATGCCCAGCGCGGCCAGGACGACCGCGGCGCGTCCGCCCTGCCGCGAGCCCCACCGCCGCAGCAGGGTGATCAGCGCCATGATGCCGCCCTCGCCCTCGTTGTCGGCGCGCATCGCCAGCAGCACATAGGTGACCAGGACGATGATCACCACCGACCAGAACACCAGGGACACCACCCCGTACACGTTCTCGGTGCTGACCGGGACGGGGTGCGGGTCGCGCGGGTTGAACACGGTCTGGAGGGTGTAGATCGGGCTGGTGCCGATGTCGCCGAAGACCACGCCGAGGGCACCGATCACCAGCGCGAGGCGCACCGAGTCGTGGCCGCTCGTCCCCAGGGGCTCCGGCGCCTGCGGTACGGCTCCGTCGTCCGACGCGGTTCCCTGCCGGCGTCCGGCCATGGTGCTCCTCCTCCGTGCGGGCCGCTGAACTGCAGGCCAGGGCATCGGGGCGGACGATACCCACCCCAGGGCGCAACCCCCGGGAGGGGGCGCCGTTCCCTCTCGAACGGCGTTTCGCACGGTCGGCCTGCGGGGGGGACGAAGTCGGCTACCGCGCCTTCAGCGTCAACGGCCGCAAACTGGGTCACGGCCGGCCGATCAGGGTCAGGACCGGACAGCGCGTGCCGTTCCACGTCCTCAACGCCAGCGCCACCGAGATCCGCAGCCTCGCCCTGCCCGGCCACACCTTCACCGTGGTGGGCCTCGACGGCAACCCCGTACCCCGCCGGGCCAGTGTTCCGGTGCTGTGGATCGGCACCGCCGAACGCGTCTCGGCCCTGGTGGAGATGAACCACCCGGGTGTGTGGGTGCTGGGCGACCTGTCGGACGACGACCGCAACGCCGGCATGGGCACCGCGGTGGAGTACGCCGGCCGCGGCGGTTCCCCCCGGTGGATCGCGCCGCCCGCGTTCACCTGGGCCTACCGCGTCTTCGCCCGTCCCGGCTCCGCCCCGCGGCGGCCCGACCGCACCATCGACCTGCTGGTGGAGAAGCGCAACGCCGCCGAGCGGCAACATCTGGCCCCTCAACGGCGTCCCGTTCTCCCTGGACAGCGACAGGCCGGTGCTGGACGTGAAGCGCGGCAAGCGGTACCGGATGCGGCTGCGCAACGCCTCCGACGACATCCACCCCGTCCACCTGCACCGGCACACCTTCGAGATCACGCACATCGCCGGAACGCCCACCCGTGGCCTGCGCAAGGACGTCGTCATGCTCGGCGGTTACCAGACCCTCGACCTCGACTTCACCGCCGACCAGCCCGGACTGTCCCTGTTCCACTGCCATCAGCAGCTCCACATGGACTACGGGTTCATGGTCCTGCTGCGCTGCTCCTGATCCCGCGGAGCCCGGTGCCCTCCCACCCGTTGGGAACCGGCCCCGGTCGGTCTATCGTCGGAATTCTCGGGTCAGGACGAGGAGGACGGCCGGTGATGCCGCAGGACGAGGCCGTGGTGGGCTGTATGGGCAAGGTACTCATCGGGACGCGGGGATCCGCGGGTCCCGGGGAGGTCCTGGTGCGGGTCAGAGGCGGTTCCGAAACGTTCCTGGCCTGGTCCGAGGATCCCCTGCCCGCGGGCGCTACGGTCCTCGTGATCGAATCACGGGGATGCCGCGAGGTCGGCGTCATCGAGTGGGTGGATCCATTGGACGCGCTCGGCGGCGAGGCCGCCGGCGCAGGCTGAGGAGTACAAGCATGTTCGGATACCGCGTTCCCGCTCCCGACGAGGCGATGTTGATCTCGGGCGGAAGGCGGGGACTGGGGGGCGCGCCGTTCCGAGTGGTGACGGGCCACGGAAAGTTCGTGCTCCCGGTCTTTCGCAAGGTCCGGTTCCTCACCCTCTCCATGTGCGAGGCCGAGGTCACCGAGACCTGTGTGACCAAGCAGGGCATCTCGTTGCACGTCCGCGCGGTCATCGCCTTCAAGGTCGGCAACGACCACGAGAGCATCATCAACGCCGGTCAGCGCTTCCTCTCCGACCAGGAGCAGATGTCGGTGCTCACCGGCCGGATCTTCGCCGGCCACCTGCGGGCGATCATCGGCTCGATGACGGTCGAGGAGATCGTCACCGAGCGGCAGAAGCTCGCCGCCGAGGTCCTGGACACCTCCAAGGTGGAGATGGCGAAGATCGGCCTGATCGTCGACTCGCTGCAGATCCAGTCCATCGACGACGGCAACACCGGCTACATCGACGCGATGTCCGCCCCGCACAAGGCCGCGATCCAGCGGCAGGCCCAGATCGCCCAGGCCCAGGCCACGCAGGCCGCGGTCGAGGCGGAGCAGGCGGCCGCCCGTAAGCAGGCCGAGTACGCCCGGCAGACCGCCATCGTCAAGGCCGAGTACTCCGCCGAGGTGGACCGCGCCCAGGCGCAGGCCGCGCAGGCCGGACCGCTGGCGCAGGCCCACGCCCAGCAGGAGGTGCTCGCCGCCCAGACGGAACTCGCCGAGCGCCAGGCCAGGTTGCGCCAGCAGCA
Organism: Streptomyces sp. NPDC001093; assembly: GCF_040298985.1. Classification (NCBI taxonomy): domain Bacteria; kingdom Bacillati; phylum Actinomycetota; class Actinomycetes; order Kitasatosporales; family Streptomycetaceae; genus Streptomyces; species Streptomyces sp. NPDC001093. The sequence continues at coordinate 5,301 of NZ_JBEPBF010000232.1, forward strand.
GCTGGTCGCCGAGGTCGTCAAGCCCGCCGAGGCCGAGGCCGAGCGGGTCAGGATCCTCGCCGCCGCCGAGGCCCAGCGCATGAAGATCCAGGCGGAGGCCGCCGCCTCCTACGACCGGGTCGCGCTCGACCGGATGCTCATCGACCAGCTCCCGCAGATCGTGAAGGAGGCCGCCGGCGGCCTGTCCGGCGCCAACGTCAACGTCCTGAACGGCGCGGACGGCCTCGGCGAGATCGCCGCCGGCCTGGTGTCCCAGGGTCTGACGATCCTCGACTCGGTCCGGCAGAACCTGGGCGGCCAGGACAAGGACAACAAGGGGGACGGCGACAGCAGGGGCCTGCTCCAGCTGCACTCGGGCAGCAAGGAGCGCAAGTCGGACGACGGCCCCGTGGACATGGACTAGGCGCTCCGCCGGTTCGGCCGGGAGGGGCCGTCCGGCCAGGCGGCGGTGGCCGCATGTCAAACACAGCCCCGCGCGCCTTCGGGGCGCTGCTCCACGACCGTGATGTGGCGGTCCCGCCCGGGACACTCCAGCTCGTCCAGCACCGCGACCGCCAGGTCCTCGGCGCTGATCCGGGACCGGCCACCGGCATCCGTCAGCAGGGTGTCGGTGCCGCGCCGGTAGCGGCCGGTGCGTTCGCCGGGTTCCAATACGGCCGGCGGGCTGAGGTAGACCCAGTCGGCGTCGGTGCGGGCCCGGCAGGCGCGCAGCTGGGCGACGCCGGCGATCGCCACGGCGCGGTGTTCCTCCGGCACGTACGCGGGGTTGTCGGCGACCAGCAGCTCCCGGTCGCCGGGGCTGCGCAGGGCGCCGGCGCCGCCCACCACCAGGACGCGGATCCCGAGCCGGGCGGCGGCGTCCAGCACCGTGCGCGTGGCGCCGACCAGGAAGTCCTGGTCGGCCGGGAACGTCCGTACGGTCAGTACGACGGCGTCGGCGCCGGTCAGCGCCTCCTGCACGGCGCACCGGTCGGCCACGTCCACCGCGACCGGCGTCACCTCAGGGTCGTCGCTCGGCGGCGGCTTCCGGGACAGCGCCGGCACCCGGTGTCCGCGCGTCCTCGCCTCGGTGACCACCCGGGTACCGACCATCCCGGTGGCTCCGAGCACGGCGATCGTCATCGCACCTGTCCTCATCGGGCTTGTCCTCCTTCGTCCGGGGTCCCGTGGGACCGAGTTGCGCGGCCACCAGCGCGGTCAGCGCCAGGGCGAAGCCCAGGGTCTGCGGCGGGCTCAGCGACTCGCCCAGCGTGCTGCCGATGACGGTCGCGACCAGCGGGGACAGCAGCACCAGCGGCGCGGACGCGGCGACCGGCAGACTGCCGATCCCGCGGAACCACAGCGTGTACGAGATCAGCCCGCCCATGCTGCCGAGCCACAGATAGCCGCCGGCGGCACCCGCGTCGATCCCCTGCGGCACCCCTTCGACCGCCAGGGTGAGCGGCAGCAACAGCAGCCCGCCGACGGTTAGTTGCCAGCCGGCCAGGGTGAGCGGGCCGACGCCCGCCGGCCGGCCCCAGCGCTTGGTGAGGACGACACCGGCGGCCATCATCGCCGTATGGCCGAGACCGGCGAGCACGCCGACGGCGTCCAGCCGGGCCTGTGGTCCGAGCACGACGAGCCCGACTCCGAGCACGCCGAGCACGCCCCAGGTCAGCCGCCAGGCCGTGGGCCGGTCGTGGAGCAGCGCGAGGCCGAGACCGGCCACCAGCAGCGGCTGGGCGGCGCCGAGGGTGGCGGCCACACCGCCGGGCAGGCGTTCGGCGGCCACGAACAGCAGGGGCATGGGGCCGATGTTCAGGACGCCGAGGACCGCGGTCCTCCACCACCACTGCCCGCGCGGCAGCACCCGGGTGACCGCCAGCGCGAGCAGTCCGGCGGGCAGGGCCCGCATCAGGCCCGCGAAGAGTGGATGCCCGGGCGGGAGCAGCCGCGTGGTGACCACGTAGGTGGTGCCCCAGGACGCGGGAGCGAGCCCGGTGAGCAGGACGGTCGCCACCCGGGCCCGGTACCGGTGCGTGGAATGCGGGGGATGCATGGGGGAAGTCTTGGCGGAAGACGTCCATGATTTCAAAGCATGGTTGTCATCACAGCCATGAACGAGCACGATTGATCCGTGGATCTTCAGCAGCTGCGCTACGTCGTCGCCGTCGCCGACACCCTCAACTTCACCCGTGCCGCGGAACGGTGTCAGGTGGTGCAGTCGGCGCTGAGCCATCGGATCGCCGCGCTGGAGCGGGAGGTGGGGGTGCGGCTGTTCGCCCGGTCCAGCCGCCGGGTCGAACTGACCGGCGCCGGCGCGGCGTTCCTGGTGGGCGCGCGCGAGTGCCTGGCCGCCGCCGACCGCGCGGTCGC
>NZ_JBEPBF010000233.1:0-7639 GCF_040298985.1 Streptomyces sp. NPDC001093
CCGCCGGTGCGCGCCACACCGCCCCCCCCCACACCAACGCCTCCCCGCCAACGGGGGCGCTGCAATTGCCACGGGTTGCGGTGCGGCGCTACCCCGGCTCCCCGTCGGCAGACCGCCGGGTTCGCGCGACGCGTCCGTGTCATGCGGAGCGTTACACGGGCCCTGTCAGCGGCGGGCGCGCTCACGCTGCCGGACAGCATGGCGCAGGGAGTGCCAGGCGACCACCGCCCAGGCGGCGACGAGCAGGGCGTACAGGACGACGGCGATCCAGACGAACAGCTGCGAGCCGGTACGAGCAGCGAGCGCGCTCGTGCCGGTGACGCACGCACCGAGGGGGAAGATGAAGGACCACCAGGTGGCTGCGAAGGGCAGCCCTCTGCGAATTTCCCGTACGGTCAGCGCCGTGGCCAGTACCAGCCACAGCAGGGCGAAGCCCCAGATCCCGAGCCCACCCAGGAGCGCTACGACACCACTCCCGCGCGCGTACGGGGCGGGCAGCGCGCTCGGCGACGCCGTGGCCAGCGTCCCCAGCGCCGTCACCGCCTGATCCAGCGCCCCCACGCCGATCCACATCGTGGGCACCACCGCACCGCCTGGCGCGTCATGATGCACCAGGCGGCTGTAGACCATGGCCAGCACCAGCAGGACCGCGACCAACCCGAGCCCGAGCATCGAGTAGCAGCACAGCAGCAGGGCCAGCCGCACCTGCCCGGCCGGCGCCCGCGGGATGAGCAGCGCGCCCGTCGCGGCGGAGACCAGCGGCGGCACCACCGGTAGCAGCCAGCCGCCGAACGCCGCGTCCGGCGTGAAACGGTGCCGCGTGACCATGAGATACGGCACCGTGCAGGCGGTGGCAAGACCCAGTACCGTACCGGCCGACCACAGCACCCAGTCCGCATCCACCGCCGCACGCTCCCCGATCAGCCGCCGGCCGAGCAGCAGCGTCCCGGCGCCGACGGTGAGCACAGCCATCGGCGGCGCCCCGAAGAACTGGGCCAGTACCGGATCACCGGCATGCACCCGCAGCGCGCGCTGCCCGGTATAGCTGACGGCGAGCACGATCAGCAGCAGCGCGGTCCCCGCCCAGACCACCGTGGCGGCCTCGCCGAGCCCGGGGAAACCGCGCGGCAGGGTGGCGGCCGCGACGGCGACGATCCCGCTGCCCATGACGGCGGCGAACCAGCCGGGACCGAGCCGGCCACGCTTCCTGCCGTTCGCCTCGTCCGGCTGATCGCGTACAAGCACGGATGATCTCGGGGCCGAGCCGACCGCGGACGCTCTCGGGGCCGGGCCGACCTGGGACGGAACCGCTCGGCTGGTACTGGGGTGGGGTGTCACGGCGCGGAGTGCCTTCTCTTGGGGTGTCGGATTCGTCACCGTCCACGACCAGCCACGGTGACGGGCCGGCCGACTGGCCGGGCCGCACCCAGCAGCTCAGGGACGCGGCCGAGACCGTCGGCCCATTGGCGCCCTCGACGGTATGGCGAAGCGCGGCTCCCGCCACAGAACAGCACGCGCCATGACGCCCTCACACCAGGACATCGAGCACCGTGCAGGCCCGTTGCCGGGTGCCGCTCCGATGCCCCGATGTCCTTGTCCGAGCGTGTTGTGGCCACACCTGTGGCCATGACGAGACGGCAAGCGACCGCTGAACACGGGCAAGGCGCCGAAGCCCGATGCCTCGTTCCACACCACGGAAGGCAGCAGCATGCCGCAGGGACGCGGACGACAATCGGCACGGGAGCGGCAGAGCATCGCCGGGCGGATGATGGTGTCCTCCGATGTGGGCCCCAGTCCGTCCGGGAGGCGCACGATGAAGGACAGGCCGTCAGGCAGGAAGCCGCTCCTGGTGACCGTGCTGGTCTTCCCCGGCGTACGGCTGCTCGACGTGACCGGACCGATCGAGGTGTTCACGACAGCCAACGAATTCGGCGGCCGCTACCACGTACGCACGGTCTCCCCCGACGGCGCCGACGTGGTCACCGCAGCCGGCACCGGACTGCGCGTCGACCTCGCTGCCGCGCAGGTACAGGCGGCCAGCGATGTGGTCGTCATCCCCGGCGGCCCGGAGTGGCCCTCCCTCATCAAGGACGACGCGCTGCTGGACGCCATGAGAGGGCTCGACGCACGCGGCTGCCGCACGGCGTCCATCTGCACCGGCGCCTTCCTCCTCGCCGCGGCCGGACTGCTCGACGGACGCAAGGCGACCACGCACTGGCGCTTCGCCGACCAGCTCGCCCTGCGCTACCCGAAGGTGACCGTGGAAGCGGACGCCCTGTTCGTACGCGACGGCCACATCATGACCTCCGCAGGCGTCACCTCGGGCATCGACCTCTCGCTCGCCCTGGTCGAGGAGCACCTCGGCGCCGACGTCGCCCGCGCCGTGGCCAAGGACATGGTCGTGTTCATGCAGCGGCCGGGAGGCCAGTCCCAGTTCAGTGTCCGCACCCACACCCCGCGCGCGAGACAGGAGATGCTGCGCCGGGTCCTGGACGCGGTCGCCGAGGACCCGTCCGCCCCGCACACCCTTGCCGCCATGGCGCGCCGGGCAGGTGTGAGCACCCGCCACATGACACGCCTGTTCCACGACGAGATGCACACGACCCCGGCCCGCTACGTCGAGCAGGTCCGCATGGAGGCCGCCCAGGCGATGCTGGAAGACAGCGACGACCCCATGGCCACGGTGGCCCGGCGCACCGGCTTCGGGTCACCGGAGTCCCTGCGTCGAGCCTTCACGCGCAACCTCGGCATCACGCCGGGAGCCTACCGGGCACGCTTCCGCACCACGCACACCGGAGTCGACGGCAAGGGCGCCTGAGCCCTGGAGGTATACGGCGAGCACAGACAATCGCCGAAGTCCGACAGGCCGGCCGTGCCGGACGAGGCCAGCCAGGCCTCCTCGGCAGTCCGTCCCAAGCACCGGCTCTGCGAGCGCGGCCCGCCACGCGGGCGCGCCGAAACGACCGGCGAAGTACTGCGTCTCGTGCACGACCTGCTGGTCGGCGAATTCCATGACCTCGCCGAGTACGAAGGCGCACCGTCGTAGACGGTGACGCATTCGCTCACCCATACATGCGCGTGGCCGGTGACGCGCAGGAGGGTGAAGCGCCGGTCGGCCGGATACCCGCCGCGTTGTCTCGCGGCCCCGGAAACGTTCGCCCGCCTGCCGATGGTCCAGCATCGCGTCCGCAGCCTGGATCGCGTGCTCGCCCTCGATGTCACCTCGTCCGGAAGCGTGTTCCTTCCTCCAACGGCCTGGTGGGCGTTCGGCTCGAAGGTCCGTATCCGAGTGCCTCACGGCAGTTTCTCGGGCCATGGGGCAACGCAGGGAGAGCGCTGGGACGGTGGGGGCGTCGGATCCGGCGTCCCGGAATCTCGACAGGAGGCAGGGGCTTGGCAGAGAACCGGACGGTCCCGGGCGTGGCCGGGACCGATCACGAGCAGTTGCGGGCGTTCGATGAGCCGGGGGCTGCGTCGGCAGGGCGGTCCGCCTTGCGCGAGCGCTTCTTCGACCGGCCTGCCCTCGAGGTGGCTTCCGAACTCCTGGGGGCTCTCGTGGTCTCGCGCTCGCAGCGCGGCGTGACGGCGGTGCGTATCACCGAGGTGGAGGCGTACGAGGGGGCCCGATGACCCGGCCTCGCACGCGTTCCGGGGCCCGAACCGGACCAATCGAGCGGAGTTCGGGGCCCCGGGGACCTTCTATGTGTACCGGACGCACGCGGTGCATCGGTGCCTGAACGCCGTCTGCGGGCCCGGGCGGCGTCCCGCTTCGGTGCTGCTCCGCGCCGGCACCGTCGTGGCGGGACCAGACGTCGCGCAAGAACGCCGGGGGCCTGGGGTACGGGCGCGCGATCTGGCGCGCGGCCCGGCCAACCTCGCGCGAGTGTTGGGCATCGCCGATCTGCATCATGACGGACAGTCAGCATGCGACGCAGCGGCGGAGTTGTTCCTCGCGGAACCCGCCGGGGGCGTCTCGTCCGCGCGGGTCGGTCGGGGGCCGCGGACGGGGGTGGGCCGTGCTGCTGCACCCGGTGCGCCTGCTGGTCGTCCACGTGCACCGGGTGCGCTGCGTCGGCATCGTCCCGGTCGGCGTAGCGGTCCGCGCGGGCGCGGGAGTCGTCGGCCGCCTGGGTGAACGCATCCTGGAGGTGACGCAGCCGCTCGGCCGTGAGATCGACGGCTTCCGTCCGTTTGGGGCATCCTCACCACCGTCCAGAGTGGATGTGCGAGCCGGCACACCCTCCCGTTGACCACCCGCCGGTGATCACGCCACGGACGACCACGCCCATCCACCTGCGGCAACAGGGGCTCTATTCGCTCCCACGCCGCGTCCGTCAACTCACCTCGACCTGCCACAAGATCAACGAATCAGGGTGCTCGTGCTCGGACTCCCGCGCGGGGTCCGTCACGAACCGGCTCAGCCGGTAGGTGGTCGGCAGCGCCAGGCACCCGCACAGCGTGTCGATCCGGATCATCGGCCCGTCGACTCCTGCCTCCCGAAGACGGCGCAACTGCGTACCCAGCTCCGCCTTGTCCCAAGTCTCAAAGAGCACTTCCCACCGCCCCACGTCCGGCGCGGTGCGAGCAGCCTGCCGCTGCCTCTCGGCATCTTGTCGCCGCCTTCCTTTCCCCTGTCCTGGCACCAGCCCAGAGTCACTGGCCAGCGTCAGGACCGCAAGGCGATTGGACCGAGCATGCACGTTACTGCTCAGTGAGCATTCGTCAGACAGCCCCTGAGCAAGATCGTGTTACGAGCTCGTAGGCTCGGGATCACCGCAGGCTTGAAGGGCTGCGATGGCGCAGGGGGTGGCGGATGCCTCATCGGAGGAACCGGATCTGTGGGTAGCGGGGTGAGGGGTGCTCGAGCAGGTGGTTGTCGAGGTGGCGTAGATGAAGGTCGAAGAAGGCTCGTACGTAGTCACGTTGGGTGTGGATGGCGTGGTGCGGGTCGAGGGTGCCGATTGCCTGCGTCACCTGGCTGGGCGTCAACCTGAGGGCGGGCGCGGCTTGGGGTAGCAGTGTTTCCAGGTCGGTGAACGAGGTGTGGGTGGAGCCGATGAGAGCCAGTTCGCGTTTCCAGCCGTACTGGCTGGTCCAGAACTGATCCCAGCTGGGGTCTTCCGGGCCTGGGCCGGGGTCGCTGCCGAAGAGAAGGAATGGCCGGTCGGTGCCGTCGGTGACGGGTGGCAGGAGGCTGCCGTCCAGGTTGGCCCCGGCGCGCAGGCGCCGGTCGGCGCGGATGGCTGCGGCGGCTGTGGCGCCGCCGAGGGAGTGGCCGAGCATGCCGACGAGGGACAGGTCGAACGCGCCGGCGAGGGTGGGGGGCAGGGGTCGCCGTCCGGCGTCGGTGTTGTGTCCGGCGTTGAGCGCGGTGAGCTGGTCCAGCACGACCGGGTGTCCGCGGTGCGGACAGCGAGGGCCTTGGCGATCAGGGCATCGTCGATGTCGCCGGTGATGGCGAAGGTTTCCACCCGGCCGCCGGGAAACTCGACTTGGTCGGCGTCGTGGGTGTGGTCGATGGCCACGACCAGGTAGCCGTGGCTGGCCAGTTCCTCGATCAGAACAGTGCCGAGGCTGCGGTCGCTGCGCAGGCCCGGTGAGTACAGGACGACCGGCCTCCCGCACCGGACACGGTCCACCGGTGCGGCCAGGTGGGCGTGCGTGGTCGGCAGCAGCAGCGTGCCGGGCGGGATGCCCTGTTCCCGCTCGAAGAAGGGGACGGCGCCGGGTGACATCCACGGCGCCGGCGGGTGGCCATGGGCGGCGCGTGCCGGGTACCAGAGCTGGATCATGAGTTCCCGAGCCGGGCGGGAATCCTGCCAGGGGTCGACGCGCGCCCGGTCGACCAGGTGCAGGGAGATCGTACCCAGGGGATGCGGACCGGTTGGTGCGGGCAGGGTAAGCCGCACCGGAGTCGGCGTGGGGTTGGCGGCGACCGGCGAGTTCGCGGCGGGTCGCGGCTGGGCGGATGCCGTCGTGGCTATCGGGACGGCGCCGATGGCTGACGCCACGGCGGTACCGAGCAGTGCTCGGCGGGTCAGGAGCCGTCTCTCGTTCAACATGGCCAGAATGTAAGGGGACCTTTCCATCGAGCCAAGGTTGCTTGACTTCATGGAAAGGGGACCTTACATTCCTCGCATGGCAAAGCAGGTACAGCAGGACCATGTGACGCGCGCGGCCCGCCGCGCTGTACTCATCGACGGCATACCGGTGTCCGCTTTGGGCGTGATAGCCCTGGCGCTGGGCAGCAACCCCCATCAGAGCACCGCCCAGAAGGCCTGGTGGATCGCGACCACCGCCGTCTTCACCCTCGCGATCGCCTGGGTGCTGCTGCGGGCATTCCGGCGCGCGGACGAATACCTGCGCAGGATTCAGTTGGAGAGCATGGCCATCGCCTTCGCCGCAGTCCTCGTGGGGCTGCAAGTGGCCACCCTGCTCGATGCCGCAGGCATCATCCAGCTCCACCAGCTCGCGCAGTTGATCCTCCTCGGCGGCGTGGCAATCTGGATGACAATCGCGGACCTGCGTACCCGCCTGAACCGGTGACGGCGCGTTGTGAAGAACCGACTACGCGAACTGCGGGCAGCTCGCCGGTGGAGCCAGGCCGACCTGGCCGACCGGTGCCACGTCTCTCGGCAGGCCATCAACGCCATCGAAACCGAGCGGTACGATCCCAGCCTGCCTCTGGCGTTCACCATCGCCGACGTCTTCGGCCTGACCATCGAGGAAATCTTCCGTCCCGATCGGACCGAAACGACGGACAACCCGGCCCCGCGTGGACGTCGATGACGACGGCCTGCTCTGGGCCGGGGAGACCGTTCAAGCTTCGGAGAACTGCACCATCCGATTGATCGTGCTGAAGGACGGAGGCTCCGCTGCGGCCCGACAGACCGTGCTGGAGACCTTCCACCGGCTCGGCACCACGGGCGAGGGCATCGAGCAGTTCCGGATGGTCGCGCTGGACATCCCGCCGGAAGCAGACATCCAGCGGATCCGCAAGCTGTTGGAACACGGCGACGAGAAGGGTTGGTGGCACTGGGAAGAAGGATGTGTCACTGCCGCCTGGAGAGCCAGTGCAGGCACTGAGGACGATTGAGCGCCGCCTTGACTGCTCGCGTCAGCAACCGGACGCGAGAGGGTGGGGAATTGACTGACCGTCGACACGCTTTCCCGGGCTCGGTCGCAAGCATGGCAAACCCTGGCTCCTCCACTGACGTAGCTCCTTCGGCAACGGGGTACGTGGCTCGACGTATGTCGACGGACAGAGCCCTCGATCCGTCAATTTTCGGTGCCACTGAGCTGCCACGCATCGGGGCCTTCATGAAGCTACGGCCAGATCCCTGAAAACGGCCAGGGTGGCTCTTCGTTCCCCAGCCGGTTGACGTCCGCAATGTGGCGGTCTGTCCTGCGGTGTTCAGCTGCTGCCGCGTGACGTACGCCGTGCGGCGGCGGCCTGTTCGCGGACGTATGGGTCGGAGTCCGCCTGGAGCCGGTCGAGCACAGCAGCGATGGCGGGATCGCAGGCTCTGCGGCGTGGTAGCGCCCTAGGGCCTGTGTGAGGTCGTGATCAATTTCGGGTTCTGGTCCCGTGCGGGGACAGGACCTGGTAGGACGCTGGGTGTGACACGTAGGCAACTCA
>NZ_JBEPBF010000234.1:0-7628 GCF_040298985.1 Streptomyces sp. NPDC001093
CAGCCCTTCTGCGCCCGCGGCGCGGGCATGTTCGCCGCGGATGGAGACCGCCCCCTGGTTCACCGACCGGGGGCGCGTCGCCGTGTGCGGTACTGCGCGATCAGGCCTGCTGCCTGCGGCGCAGCGTCAGGTACGTGCCGGTCGCACCCGCGGCCAGCAGGGCACCCACGCCGAGGCCGACCGGAAGGGTCGGGAAGCCGGAGGCGTCCGTCGTGGCGGCCGTGTTCTGCATCGCCGGGCCCGGCGTGATGCTGGTGGACACCGGGGCGACGTGCTGGATCGGGCCGACGTGCTTGACCGAGCCGTCGGAGTTCAGCAGCACCTGCTTGTTGTTCGGGTGCCGGAAGTCGAACATGCCCGCGAGGGAGCCGGCCGTGGCGTCGAAGGAGTGGTCGCCGATGCGGCCGGTGCACCAGTTGTCCTCGATGAACCGGGTGATGGACGCCTGGTTCGTCAGGGTGTGGTCGACCTTGTTGACCTTGCTGTACGGCGAGATGACGAGCAGCGGCTGGCGGGTGCCGGGGCCGCAGCGGTCGGCGTAACCGCCGGACGCCTTCGGGCCGTTCTGGCAGGCCGGGCTGTCGGTGGCCTTGCCGTTGGAGCCGAGCGAGGTGTCCGTGGAGCCGTTGCGCGGGGCGACGTAGGCGTGGTCGTACCAGCCGTCGGAGTCGTCGTAGGCGACCACGATCGCGGTGGACTTCCACTGCGGCGAGCTCTGGATCGCGTTGATCTGGTCGATCAGGAAGTGCTGCTCGTCGGTGGGGTCGGAGTAGCCGGCGTGGCCGTCCTGGTACTCACCGGCCTTGAGGAAGCTGACGGCCGGCAGCTTGCCCGCCTTCAGCGCGGCGGAGAAGTCGGTCAGGTCGTAGTTGTGGTTGGCCTGACCGTTGTGGCCGATCTCGGAGACGGACTTCGGCGCCAGGTGGTGCGGGTTCGCCGTCGACTTGTAGTACGAGAACGGGTTGTGGTGCGGGCTGTAGTCCGCGACGGCGGCGCCGCCCACGTTGGTGTGGGTGGTGTCGCACTTGGCGTACGAGCCGGACGTGCCGTTCCACGCGGTCGACGGACGGAAGCCGCCCTGGAACCAGCCCCAGCTCACCTTCCTGGCGTTGAGCAGGTCACCGATGTTCTTGCCCTGCAGCGAGGCCAGCGCGTTGCTGCTGGTGTGGTCCTTGCCGGAGCAGTCGTCGTAGGCCGGGTCGGGGTCGTTGATGACCGTGCCCACGCCCTTGGCGTCGGGGGACTTCACCGCGTAGGCGTCGGGCGTCGGCGTCTGCTTGGGGTTCTCCGTGCCGGTGGACGGGTCCATGGAGATGACACCGTGCGTCTGACCGGAGATCAGGTTCAGCGCGCCGGGCGTGGAGGGGCCGTAGACCGAGCTGAAGCTGCGGTCGGACAGGGCGTAGTGCTGGGCGTAGTTCCACAGCCCGGTGACGGTGTTGCCGTCGTAGTAGTCCATGACCAGGCCCGGCTCGCCGAACAGGCCGCCGCTGCACTTGTCGACCTCGGTGTTCTGCACGAACTGGTCGGCCTTGCCGCCGTTGTAGGCGAGCTGCTCGGCACCGTAGTTGTGGTTCTGGTCGCAGGTCATCGCCTGGGACGGGGACAGCCGCTTCGGCGCGTACTGGTTCGGGTTCTTCGTCAGCAGCCCGGCGTGCGCGAGGGTGTCGATGTCCTTCGGGGTGTTCTTCGACGCGGTGAACTTCGTGCCGTCGGTGTTGGCGGCCTTCGGGTACGTGGCGAAGTAGTGGTCGAAGGAGATGTTCTCGTCGAAGAGCACGACGACGTGCTTGATCGGCGTCGCGGTCGAGGAGTGCCCGCCCTGCGCCGCGGCGGGCGCCGCCGCCCAGCCGGGCGCGTTGCTGCCGAGCACGGTGAGCGCCGCGGCTCCCGCGAGCGCCCCCAGGCTCCGCATAGCGGCTCGTCTTCCTCTGCTTGCCATGGTGGTTAACCCCTCCGGACAGAACGTCTGTGCGTCGTACGAGCACGGATGCTGCGCCCGTTGCGGGGCGCGTCGGCGGAGCCATGATGGCCTGCGGGTGAACACCGAGTCAGGGATACCAGGGCAAAACTTGACTGTGTGTTGACCCATTCGGAGGCCGAGTTGTCCGGACAGGTTCAGCCGAACAGGGCGCGCCCGTACCAGTCCTGGGCGTCCCGTACTCCGGGCAGCGCGAAGAAGTAGCCGCCGCCGAAGGGACTGATGTAGTCCGTCAGCGGCTCGCCCGCCAGCCGGTGCTGCACCGTCTCGAACTGCCGCTTCAGGTCCTGTTGGTAGCAGGAGAACAGCAGCCCCATGTCGAGGTTGCCGTTGGCGTCCATGCCCCGGTCGTAGTTGTACGCCCGGCGCAGCAGACGCTGGTCGGCGGTGGCCGGGGTGCGCGGGTTGGCGAGCCGTATGTGCGCGTCCAGCGGGATGACGTCGCCCTTGGGATCGTCGGCGTACTTCGGCGTGTCGTGCTCGTGGTCCCCGTCCAGCGGCGCGCCGGAGGAGCGGGCGCGGCCGAACATCCGCTCCTGCTCGCCGAGCGAGACCCGGTCCCAGAACTCCACCAGCATCCGGATCAGCCGTACGACCTGGTAGCTGCCGCCGACCGCCCAGTCCGGCTCGCCCATGCCCTTGCCCACCCACACCAGCCGGTCCATCTCGCGGGCGCTGGTGGCGTCCGGGTTCGCGGTGCCGTCCTTGAAGCCCATCAGATTGCGCGGGGTGCCGGAGGGCCGGGGCGGGCTGGCGAAGCCGTCCAGGCGCCAGCGGACCTGGGCGGCGCCCCGGGTGTGCCGGGCGATGTCCCGCAGCGCGTGCAGCGCGGTGTCCGGTTCGTCGGCGTGCAGTTGGAGGCTGAGGTCGCCGTGGCACCAGTCGGCCTGGAGGTCGTCGTCGGGGAAGGCGGGCATGGCGGTCAGCCGCCGGGGCCGGAGCGCGCCCAGCCCGAACCGGCCGTCGAAGAGCGAGGCACCGACGCCGAGGGTCACGGCCAGTTGCCCCGCGGGCAGCCGGTCGCCGAGGACGCCCGAGTCGGCCGGCGGGCCGGTGATCCCCACCGGGGACGGCGTCCCGCCCGAGGTGAGGAAGCGGGCCCGGTCGGTGAGCGTGCGCAGCAGGCCGGTGAGTTCGGCGCGGTTCTCGGCGGTCACGTCGAGGGAGGCGAACACGCACGTGCGGCGCGGGGCGGCGATGGCCGAGGCCTGGTGGACGCCGTGGAAGGGGGCGACGGACGCCGTCGCGGCGGCCGGTGTCTGTGCCGGGGCGGCGCCGCTGGTGGCAAGCCCCGCTCCCGCCAGGGCGGCGCCACGCAGGAAGCCGCGCCGGCCCAGGCCGTCGGGTCGTCCGGCGGTGACTGCGGGCTCGCTCACACGGTCCTCCGTGGGTCGCACAGGGTGGCCACCGACGCCAGGCGCTCGACCAGGTCGCCGAGCAGCGCGTTCACGTCCTCCCGCTGTGTGCGGGTGAGACTGGCCAGTGGGGTCCAGGACGCTCCGTGGCCGAACCCGTCGAGGGTGTGCCCGGCGCGGTCCAACTCGTGCTGGAGCTCGGCAAGTCCGGCGTACCGGGTCGTCAGCAGGGGCCTGAGCCGGGACAGCACCTCGCGGGTGCCGTCGAGGTTGGCGCGGGCCGTGGCGAGGTTGCTGCCGCTGCCGTAGTCGGTGCGGCCGGTCAGCTCGAACTGCACGGTGTTCTCCAGGATCTCGTGCGCGCGCAGGCCCAGCTGGGCGGGGTCCATACGGGTCTGCGACCAGGTGTCCCGCAGCCCGGTCACCGCCTTCACCAGCGCCGCCGCCGGGGCGCGCAGCCCGCCGGCCCGCTCACCGTGCCACAGCCCGTACTCGATACGGTGGAACCCGGCGAAGCCCTTGTCGTGCACCCCGCCGGGCAGTCCGGCGTCGGTGCCGTTGACCGCCGCGTCCGCGTCCCCGAAGGCGTCGTACGCCGCGCCCAGCCGCTCGTACTCCAGATGCGCGGGCAGCCAGGCCGACCGCGCGGCGGCGAGGTCGCCCTGGTCGATCCCGTCCTTGAGCTTCGTCGTCAGCCGCACGACCTGGTCGAGCCCGGTGCCGACCCACTTCTGGTAGGCGAGGGCGGGCGGGATCAGGTCGTGCTCCGAGACCGGCGCGGCGCCCGGGCCGCGCTGTCCGCCGGTGATGTGCACGGTGGGGCCGGTGACGGCGTCGCCGTCGTCGGGCACGCACTTGAAGGCGTACGTCCCCTGGCCCAGCCGGACCGTCAACTGCCGTGTCGTACCGGGGCCGATGCCCTCCACCTCGCCGTACACCGCCTGGCTGCCCGGGTCCTCCAGGTAGACCTCGGCGGCGCCGTCGGAGGAGTTGTGCAGGTCGAAGGTCCGCACCCCGGGCTCGGGCCGGGTCCAGCCGCGGCCGCAGTGGCTCTCCGACACGTCAATGACGACATGCCCCGACGGGGCGCCGGCGGCCCTGCCGTGGCGCGGGCCGCCGAGCGAGAACGCCAGCAGCGTGCCCGCGAGGGCCACGGCGAGGACGACGAACACGGCGGGCGCCGTCCGGAGACGAGCGGACCGCGTGCCGAGGCGAGGCAACGGCATGGCGAGCCTTTCCGGTACGACGTGATAAGCAGCGGCCTCATGGTAGGCACCGCTCCGGATCCGAACAGTCGTCCCAGGACTTCGATGACCAAGATTTCCCCTGGGGTTAACCGACGCGACGCTCCACGCGCTGCCCGGCGCGGTCCGATCGTGGGGCACCCTGGAGAGCCCCTGCCACCGGGCCGGCTGAAGCCGCCTTCCGCGGCGGCCGGTTCAGCGCACCGGGAAACCGAAGGAGTAGCCCTGCTGCTTCAGCCACGGCAGCAGGGTGCGCAGCGCGGCCACCGTCTGCGAGCGGTCGCCGCCCGCGTCGTGGAAGAGGATCGTGGGCCCGTTGGCCACCTCCCGCTGGACCGTGGCGACGATGGCGCCCGTGCCCGGCCGCTCGAAGTCCTTGGAGTCCACGTTCCAGCCGAGCGGACGCATCCCGTGCGAGGCCGCCAGGTGCCGGCTGTAGGGGGTGAAGGCGCCGCCCGGGGCCCGGTAGTACATCGGCTGCACCCCGCCGGACGCCTGGGTGATCTGCCGCTGCGCCTTCAGGATCTCCTGTGACTGGTAGGCCTCGGACTTCTTGTCCATCGTGGTGTCGTGCGACACCGTGTGGTCGCACAGCCGGTGCCCGGCCGCCACCACCTGCCGGACCAGATCCGGGTGCGCCTCGGCCAGCGGGCCGATCATGCAGAACGTCGCCTTCACGCCGTTCTCGCGCAGCACTTGGAGCACCTGCGGGGTCCAGACCGGGTCCGGGCCGTCGTCGATGGTGATGTTGACCGCGTGCGCGCCCCCGTCCGAGGCATGGGCGATGTCCGCGGACACGGTCACCGTCTTCGGCGCGGTGTGCCGCGCCGGGCCGCCCGACCCGCCCGAACCGTCGCCCGGCTGACCGGCCTGCGCGCTCCACAGCGACGTGGCGGCCGCCACCGCGGTGACCCCGACCGCCGCCGCAACCATTCGGCCGTACCAACCCCGCCCACCGTGCCGCGCCATGCCCCGCCCCGTTCGTGCCGTGTCCCAGAGATCTTATGCACCCGCATTCCGTGCACCTGTCAGGACGGCGGGAGTTGAGCGCGGGATCCGTCTGTTACCGATCACGGACAATTCCGGGTCGCTTCCGCGACAGACGCCGACGGGGCCCGGGCGAGACCAGCGGGCACCACTTGGCCGAGATCGCCCTGCTCCGCGACCGTCACCGGGCGGTCCCGCGGACCTGACGGTCGTACGGCTCACTCACCGGCCAGTGCCACTCGTACGATCGCCGCGGCCGCCGTGCCCGCGGCCCGCACCGGTTCGGTGCTGCGCGCGGCCCGGCCCAGCATGAAGGCGCCCTCCAGCAGGGCGATGACCGAGCTCGCCGTCTCCCGGGCGGCGGGCCCGGGGATGCCGCCCTCGGCGTAGTAGGCGGCGAGGTGGCCGATCCAGCTGTCGAAGACCTCCGAAGTGGCCCGCCTCAGCGTGTCGTTGGTGCTCGCCACCTCCATCGCGACCGTCGCGATGGGACACGGGTCGGCGAAGTCCAGCTCGGCGAGGGTGCCGGCCGCGGCGGTGAAGGCGTCGGCGGTGGCCGCCACCCGGTCCTCGTACGGCGCCATGAGCGTGGTGATGAGCCCCAGATAGACGGCCCCCGAGGTGCGGATCACCTCCTCGCCGAGCTGGGCCTTCCCGCCGGGGAAGAAGTGGTAGATCGAGCCGAAGGGTGCCTCGGCGGCCTCGGCGATCTGCTTCATCCCGGTGCCGGTGTAGCCCGAGCGCCGGAACAGCTCCGTGCCCGCGTTCACGATGCGCTGCCGGGTCTCGTGCGTGCTGATGGCCTTGCCGTCGCTCACGGTGGCACCTCCGGGGAGCCGCTGTTGCCAAAGGGCGGTCGGCGCCTATTCTGTCACTAGAACGATCTATCAAGAGAGTCGAGGCGGCCGACCGGAAGCGGAGGCACGGGTATGCCGGAGATCGAGCTGAGCGCGGGAACCATCGACTACCAGGACACCGGAGGTGACGGGCCCGTCGTGGTCCTCGCCCACGGCCTCGGCTTCGACGAGTCCGTCTGGGCCGACGTCGTCTCCGCCCTGCACCCCGACTTCCGCGTCCTGGTGCCGGTGCTGCCCCTGGGCAGCCACCGGCGCCCCATGCGGCCGGACGCGGACCTCTCCGCGCACGGCATCGCCCGCCTGCTCGCCGAGTTCCTGGACGGCCTCGGCCTCCAGGACGTGACGCTCGTCCAGAACGACACCGGTACCGCCCAACTCCTCGTCGGCGTACGGGACGAACGCATCGGCCGGCTCGTCCTGACCTCCTGCGAGGCCCTGGACAACTACCCGCCCGGTGTCCAGGGCCGCATCCTGAACGCGGCCTGCAGGATCCCCGGTGGCGTCTTCCTCCTCCTGCAGTCCTTCCGCTTCCCCTTCCTCGCCCGCATGCAGACCTCACTCGGCGGAATGACGAAGAAGCGGCTCCCGAAGGAACTCGTCGCCCGCTGGTACGGCCCCCTGCTGACCAACCGTCACATCCGCCGGGACTTCACCAAGTTCCTCCGTACGACCCGGAAGGACTGCTACCTCGAAGCGGCCCGGAACCTTCCGGAGTTCACCCGCCCGGCATTGGTCGCCTGGGGCGCCGAGGACCGCATGATGCCGCCCGCGACGGGCCGCCGTCTGGCCGAACTGCTGCCGGCCGCCCGCTATGTGGAGATCCCCGGCGCCCGCACCCTGGTCCAGCTGGACAACCCGGCGGCGCTCACGGAGGAGATCCGCCGGTTCGTCAAGGACAACCCGCTCCCCGGAGAAGGCTGACACCGCGCGCGGCCGAGGGCACCTGCCCGCCGGCCCAGGAGGTCACGCGTCCAGGGAGACGTACAGTCGCGTGCCGCCGGGCCGGAAGCCGACCCTCTCGTACACACGGCGGGAGCCCTCGCCCGAGTACTCCAGCCACACGGACCGCGCTCCCCGGCCGAACATGGTCCCGGCCAGGGTCGCGGTGACCGCGGCGGCGATGCCGCGCCCCCGGTACGCGGGAAGCGTGCCCACGCCCGCCAGCTCCGCCGTGCCCTCGGCGGGCGCCGAGCAGATCGCGCCG
>NZ_JBEPBF010000235.1:0-7485 GCF_040298985.1 Streptomyces sp. NPDC001093
GGTCGGCGGAATCCGCCCGAGCCGGTGTCGCACCGCGGGGGCGAGCGGGGCCGCGGCGGCGCCCAGGTGGGCCAGTGCGAACCCCAGGTCCACCGGGGCGGCCGGGCCGGCCAGCAGGTGGGCCAGGGCGGGGACCGCCCGCGGATCGCCGGTCCTGGCCAGCGCCTTGAGCGGATCGCCCAGCGCGCAGGAGCCGCGCTCCACGCGGTGCGTCCACAGGTCGGGCCGGGCGCACACCAGGGTGTGCAGGTCGCCGGCGGCGGGCGCGGCCAGCGCGTACAGCTCCGCCAGCACGGCGGCCGCCGCGTCCCGCAACCAGTCCTGTTCCGCCGCCAGTTGGGCGCCGAGCAGCCGGACCGTGCCGCTGTGGTCGCCGCGCCAGCCGCGCAGCAGCGTCGCCGCCATCCACACGCCATGGCGCCGGTCCACCGGGTCCGCACCGGTCAACTGCCCGCCGAGCAGCGCGATCCGGTCGTCCACGCGGTCACCGAGCGCGGTGTGCAGGGTGCGCAGCAGCCGGGAGCCCTCCTCGTCGGACGGGCGCAGCCGCCATATGCGTCCGACGAGGGAGCCGGCGGCGCAGGGCTCGGGGACGCGGGCGCGGTGCGCGGAGCGCTCCCGCAGCAGCCGGACCGCCGTCGGGACCAGGCCGGCGGGCAGCCGGGCGGGCGCGACGAGCGCCAGCTGACCGAGCGCGGCGAGCCGCAGCCCCGGCGCGTACGGCGGCGCGCTCTGCTCGGCCAGGAGGTCCACCGCGGCGTCGGCGTGCGCGGGGTGCCGGCGGACGAACAGGGCGAGCGCCTCCGGGAGGGCGAGCAGGACCCGTTCCTCCCGCTCGGCCCGCAGCCGCTGCCGTAACAGGTCCAGGACCCGGGCCGGCGCGGCCAGGAAGTGCACGAGGGCAGAGGCGGCCGCCCGGCGCACCGCCGGGTCCGGGTCTTCGACGAGCCGGACGAACACCTCGGCGCCCGCGCACACGGCCTCCCGCGCGCGTGGGTCCCCGTCCGCGCTCTCCGCACCGATGCCGACCAGCAGTTCCACGATGCCGCACCGGTCCCGCACCTCCTCGCGGGCCACGAGCGAGAGCAGGAACGGAACGCAGGCCAGCGTCGAGTCGTACACGCACCCCTGGTGGTGCAGCGCGGCGTACATCCCGTCGAGCGCGGTCGCCCGCTCGGCGGTGTCCGCGGACGCCAGCGCCCGTAACCAGCCGGGCACGTCCTCCGCGCTGCCGTACGCGTGCCGCAGCGAGGCCCAGTCGACCTCGTCGATCCCCGTGAACACGTTGTCCTCCCCGGGCGAGTGCCACCTGATCGCGAGTGTGCACCACGGCACTGACAACGGTCCGGAGTGGGGCGCTGACTGTGTGCGATCCGTCGGCTGTCACCGGCCAGGGTGCGAACCGCGCGCGCCCGCCCGCCGAGTGGAGCGCCGGCGCCCGGGGGAGGGGATCAGTTCAGGCCGGGCAGGGCCCGCTCCAGGATCGTGCCGAGGTCGGTCCCGGAGGGCAGCGTGCCGAACGCGTGCCCCCAGTCGCCGCCCAGCCGGCTCGCGCAGAAGGCGTCCGCGACCGGGTGCGGGGCATGCCGCACCAGCAGGGAGGCCTGCAGCGCGAGCGCCATCCGCTCGACCAGCCGGCGGGCGCCCACCTGGTCCGTTTCGGCCAACTGGTCCTTGAGCGCGGCCACCGCCGTGTCCAGGCGGGCGTCCGCCCCGCGCGCGAGGGCGAGTTCGGCGAACAGGGCCTCGGCGGTGTCCGGTTCGCGGCCGAAGGCGCGCAGTACGTCGAGCGCGTTGACGTTGCCCGAGCCCTCCCAGATCGACAGCAGCGGAGCCTCCCGGTAGTGCCGGGGCATGCCCGAATCCTCGACATAGCCGTTGCCGCCCAGGCACTCCAGGGCCTCGGCGGTGAACGCCGGGCCCCGCTTGGTGACCCAGTACTTGCCGACGGCGGTGGCGATCCGCCGGAAGGCCCGCTCCCCGGCGTCCCCGCGCACCGCGCGGTCGGCCGCGCCGGCCAGCCGCAGCGTGAGCGTCGTCGCCGCCTCCGACTCCAGCGCCAGGTCGGCCAGGACGTTGCGCATCAGCGGCTGCTCGATCAGCCGGGCGCCGAACGCGCCGCGGTGCCGGGCGTGATGCCCCGCCTCGACCAGCGTCTTGCGCATCAGCGTCGCCGAGGACATCACGCAGTCCAGCCGGGTGCAGTTGACCATCTCGATGATGGTCTTCACCCCTCGCCCCTCCGGCCCGACCAGCCAGGCCACCGTCCGGTCGAACTCCGGCTCGGAGGAGGCGTTGGAACGGTTGCCCAGCTTGTCCTTCAGCCGCTGGATGCGGAAGGTGTTGCGGCTGCCGTCCGGCAGCACCCGCGGCACAAGGAAGCACGACAGACCGCCCGGGGCCTGTGCCAGGACCAGGAAGACGTCGCACATCGGCGCCGACGTGAACCACTTGTGCCCGCGCAGCGTGTACACACCGGGCTCCCCGGTCGGCGTGGCCACGGTGGTGTTCGTCCGGACGTCCGACCCGCCCTGCTTCTCGGTCATGCCCATCCCCGCGAGCAGACCCGGCTTCTCGGTCGGCACGCGCAGCTCCGGGTCGTACTCCCGGCTGGTGAGCAGCGGTTCGTAGACCTTGGCCAGATCCGGCTGTGCGCGCAGCGCGGGCACGGCGGCGTACGTCATCGACGTCGGGCAGCTGTGCCCGGCCTCCGTGTGCCCCCACACCAGCCCGCCCGCGGTACGGGCCACATGCGCGCCGGGCCGCTCGTCCGCCCACGGGGCGCCGGCCAGGCCCTCGGCGACCGCCGTCCGCATCAGGTGGTGCCAGCTGGGATGGAACTCCACCTCGTCGACCCGGTGGCCGTAGCGGTCGTGGGTGCGCAGCACCGGCTCGTGCCGGTTCGCCAGCTCACCCCACTCCTGTGCCTCGGCGCTGCCGGCGCGCACCCCCAGGCGCCGGATGCCGTCCTCGGCCCACCCGGCGCCCTCCCGGCGCAGCCCCTCCAGCAGGACCGGATCGTCGGAGGTGTCGTACGGGGCCAGGGGCGGGGCCTGGTTGGTGACCTCGTGCGTGGCGTACCGAGGCTGGGGCTGGGACGGTGACGCCGACTGTGCCGGTGACTGCGCCTGCGACTGAGACGGGGCGGGAATCGAGACCATAGGAGCATGTTGCACTCTCGCTGCGGTCGTAGCAATACTGCAACAAGAGGGGGCACGTAGAGTACGTGTCCATGCCCATGAACGTCTCGTCCGAGCCGGAGGAGGCAGGCCTGCGGCCGCTGTCCGCGCGGTCGGTCGTGCTGAGCCTGCTCCTCGGCGCGCACCCGGCGGAGCTGCCGGTGAAGGACCTGGTCCGGCTGGTGGAGCCCTTCGGTGTCGGCGGCTCCACGCTGCGGGCCGCGCTGAGCCGGATGGTGGCCGCGGGGGACCTGCGCCGCACCGACGCCGTCTACCGGCTCAGCGACCGGCTGCTGGCACGCCAGCGGCGCCAGGACGAGGCGCTCCGCCCGGGCACGCGCGCGTGGGACGGCGACTGGGAGATGGTGGTGATCACGGCGAGCGGCCGCGGCCCCGCCGAACGCGCCGATCTGCGCGCCCGGTTGGCCGCCCTGCGCCTCGCGGAACTCCGCGAGGGCGTATGGCTGCGCCCGGCCAACCTCGACCGCGCTCTGCCGGACATGCTGGGCTCCGTCGCCCGGACGTACGCCGCGCGGCCCGACGAGCCCGCGCCCGAGCTGGTCGCCCGGCTCTGGCCGGTGGACGCCTGGGCGGCCACCGCGCGGACACTGCTCGCCCGCACCGCGGCCGCCCGGACCCCGGCGGACCGCCTCACCGCGTACGCCGCGGCCGTACGCCACCTGCTCACCGACCCCGTCCTGCCCCCCGGACTCCTCCCCGCCGACTGGCCCGGGGAGGCCCTGCGCGCCGCCTATGCGGGCTATCAGCGGGAGCTGGCCGCCTCGGTGGGGCGAAGGGAGCGTGCCGCATGACGGCCGTGGCTCTCGAACAGTTCCTGCGCACCCGGTTCCAGGAGGAGGAACGGGTGGCCCGGGAGGCGATCGCCGGTGCACCCGGCGCGGTCTGGGGTGTCATGGCCGACGAGATCGAGCAGGTGCTCACGTCCTGGGACGGCAGGACCACGCACACACCCATGGTGCAGTTCGGCGCCGACGATCCCGTGCAGTTGCTCACCCATGTGGCCCGGCACGATCCGGCCCGGGTGCTGCGCGAACTCGAGGCGAAGCAGGCTCTGTTGGACGAGCACCGCATGATGGACGACGGCACGTGCCGCACCTGCCACCAGGGCCGTCCTCCTCGTTCGCCCTGCACCACGCTGCGCCTGCTCGCCGTGCCGTACGCCGGCCATCCCGGATACAACGACTCCTGGCGCCCTTAGTCCGGTGGTCCGGCGTTCGAGCGACCTCGGCTCCGACGGCGTCCGGGGGCGACCCCGCCCCACCGCGTTGCGGCGGGCACAGGCGTCGCACAGGCGGACCTTCCTGCGCGGCATCTCCACCATCCTCTTCGAGGGCGTCGACGACACCGGCACCACCCCGGCGCGACCCGCACGCCCTTCGGCGGCAACGCGCTGTACGACGACCCGGCGGGGAGCGGGAGGGCTCCCGGCCGCGGGTGATCGCCCGGATCCACAGCCCCGGCCACTCCGACGCGGTGATCGACTGCGGCCGTGCGGTACGCGACCCCTCGGCACCGGCCCGGCTGCCGCCCGCCCTCCAGGCCGAGGACCGGCCGCACCTGAACCCCGAGGGCCACCACGTCCTCGTCCAGGCCGTGCCCGGGGGCTTGTTCCGCGGCGGTCGCCGAGGCGTCGGGGGCGAGGTGTTCACGCGGTGCGGGTGGCGCGGGCGCGGTGCGAGGCGTTCCCTGGGAAATGGGCACCCCCGGGGGAGAAACGGGGATGACCAGCGCGGTAGCGGGCACTCGGTGGAGCACGCAAGACGATCTCACCCGAGGAGAGTCATGGCTGAGCAGAAGTCGTCGTCGGCCCTCACGGCGCCCCTGCGCGGCGCCGCCTCGGTACTGCGCAGGGTGCCCGGCGCCGGGATGGTGAGCAGGGCCGCCGAGGGAACCCTGGACAAGGTCGGCGCGGTCTCGCCCCGCGGGCGGCGCATCGCGGTGTACGCGGGGGCCGGAGTGCTCGGCGCCGCAGGCGTGGTGGAGTGGCCGGTGGCCCTCACCGGCGCGGCCGTGGCCTGGCTCACCCAACCCCGGCCCAAGCATCCGGCGGACGGCGGGAACGGGGCCGGGCACGGTCCCGAGCCCGCCCATGACCTCGGCACCGCGGCCCTGCGGTCCGGCCACGGCGGGCGGTCCCGGGGCGCCGGCGGCAGAGGTCGGGCGGAGGCCGCCGCGGATACCGGGCCTTCCGGCGGGGCCTGGGACGCCGGGGCCGCCGAGGCCGGGGTCGAGGCTGCCGGGGCGGCCGAGGCTTCCGGAGAGACCCGGACCGCCGGCGGCACAGGGACGCACGGAAGCGGCCGCACGTCCGGCAGCACCACCGGGGCACACGGAAGCAGCCGGACGGCCCGCGGCACCGCGACGCCCGGAAGCGCCACCGCATCCCGGACCGGCCGGACATCGAGCACCGCCGGGAAGACCGGCCGTGCCGGGACGGGCGGCGGCGCCCAGGCATCCCGGACCAGCCGTGCGTCCGGCACCACGGGGTCGTCCGGCGGCGCCGGGACATCCGGGACCACGCGGACCTCCGGCAGCGCCCGGACCACCCGCAGCGCCGAGGACGCGGTGGGCAAGCCGTCCACCGGGCCGCTCGGACCCACGGCGCGGCCCGACCGCACCACACTCTGAGGAGGGCCATGGCGCTCCGACTGCTGACGGTGCCCTCGGCGGCCGCACGGCTGCTGCCCGCCGCACCACGGCTGCTCGCGCCGGCGGTCGGAGCGGCTGCCGGCGCCGCCGCGGGGACGGCGCGCGCCGGAGTGCGCGGCGCGGACGCCGCCGTACGGGTGGCGCGGGTCGCGCGCAACGCGCTGCCCGGCACCGGCGACCACTGGCGGGCCGGCGCCCGCACCCACCTCGCCCTGCGGCCGGTGGAGCACGAGCAGGTGCGGCGCGCGGGCGGCACCGCCCATCTGGCGCGCCGGGTGGCCGAGTCCCTGGCCGAGCGGCCCGACGTGCTCGTCGCGTACTGGGACCAGGGAATCGCGCGTCTGGTGGTGACCGCGACCGAGGAGGAGGCCACCGACCAGATCATGGACCACGCCGCCGAACTGGCCGAGGGGCACGGACTGCTCCTGGCCGCCGGGGACGTGGAGGAGACCACGCATCCGGCCGACCCGGCCGGGGTGCGCGCGGCCGCGGCCACGCTCGCCGCCGACACGGTGGGCATCGCCGGCGCGGTCACCGCGTGCGCGCTCCGGCTGCCGCCGGCGCCGCGCCTGGCCACCGCGGTGGTCACGCTGCTGCGGGAGAACCCGCGCTTTCGCGCCCTGCTGCGCGCCCGGCTCGGGGACACCGGCATGGACCTCCTGCTGGCCTGCGCGAACGCCACGGTCCACGGAGCCGGACAGACCCCCACCTCCCTCGTCCTCGACGGCGCCCTGCGGGCCTGCCAGGTCGCCGAGACCGTGGCCCGTTCCGCCGCCTTCGACGCGGTGCACGACCAGTTGTGCGCGCCCGGGCGGGTCAGCCTCCCGGCGGACGGCGCTCCCCGCCCGCCCCTGCGGGAGTCCCCGGCCCAGGAGTACGCCGAGCACGCCTCCGCGGGCAGCGTGCTGGGCGCCGCGGCCACCCTGCTGGTCAAGCACGACATCACCGAGGCGGCGGAGGCCGTCCTCGCCGGCTCGCCGAAGGCCGCCCGCTACGGCCCCGCCGCCTTCCACGCGCTGCTGAGCGCCGCGCTCGCGCGCACCGGGGTCCTGGTCCGCGACCCCGACCGGCTGCGCCGGCTGGAGATGGCCGGCACGGTCGTCCTGCACTCCAGCGCACTGCGCACCGACGAGGGCGAGGCCGACCCGTGGGCCGAACCGGTGCTGGACGCGGCCCGCCGCGCCCGCCTGCGCGTGGTGCTCGTGGACGACCCCGCCCTGGAGGACTTCACCGGCCTCGCCGACCGGGTCGTCGACGCGCGCCGGCCGCTGGACGACGTGGTGTACCAGGCGCGCGGCGACGCCGGCGCGGTGCTCGCCGTCGCCCGGGTCCGCACGGCCGACGAGCGTGACGTGCTGGCGGGGCTGCGCTGCGCCGACATCGCGGTCGCCCTCACCGACCGCGACGGCGCAGTGGTCTGGGGCGCGGACCTCCTCGCCCTGCACGGGCTGCCCGACGTATGGCGGGTGCTCACCGCGATTCCGGCCGCCCGCACGGTCGGGGGGCATGCCCAGACCCTGGCTCGTTCCGGCGCCGCGCTGTCCGGGCTGCTCGTGGCCGTCGGCGAGTCGGGCGGCGGCATGCCCCTCGGAGGTGCGCGGTGACGACGATTCCGACGACGTCCTCGATGCCGGGC
>NZ_JBEPBF010000236.1:0-7227 GCF_040298985.1 Streptomyces sp. NPDC001093
TGTACGACCCGAACTTCTGGGGCTACACCGTCCACGCCGGCGAGGGGTACGAGATCCGCGGGGGCAACCATCTCGCCGGCACCCACACGATGGGCCGCGACCCGGCGACCTCGGTGGTCAACCCGGATCAGCGCTGCTGGGATCACGAGAACCTCTACCTGGTCGGCGGGGGAAGCATGCCCACCGTGGGCACGTCGAACGTGACCCTCACCATCGCCGCCCTGTGCCTGCGCAGCGCCCGGGGCATGCTGGCCCAGCTCGACGACGAAACCGCGCCGACCGACGTCACCTCTCACCGGCACCACGCGGCGACCATCGAGGAGGTAGCCCGATGACCGCGTCGACCATCGAGAACCGCACCGACCTGATCAGCTATCTGAACGCGGCGCTGGCGCTCGAGCACGCGACCATCCCGCCGTACCTGACCGCGTACTACTCCATACGCTCCACCACGAACTCCGACGCCGCCCACATCATCCGGGTGGCCGCGGTGGAGGAGATGCTGCATCTGACCCTCGTCGCCAACGTCCTGAACGCCATCGGCGGGAAGCCCGACCTGACCCGTCCCGGCTTCGTGCCGTCCTACCCCGCCTACCTGCCCGACGGGGAGCAGGACTTCACCGTCGACCTGCGGCCCTTCTCCCCCGAGGCGGTGGAGACGTTCTGCAAGATCGAACGGCCGGGCAAGGCCCCCAGCGCCGACGCACGGCTGGTGCGCACGACGGACAGCGGGAGGCCGCTCCTGGCCTCCAGCCCGACGGTCGAGGGGATGCGCTTCTACAGCATCGGCGAGTTCTACGAGGAGATCATCGAAGGACTCGAGAAGGTGGCGGCCGACGACCCCGGGCTCTTCTGCGGGAGTCCGGCCCTGCAGGTGGGGCCCGAGTACTACTACTCCGGCGGCGGGGCGGTGATCGTCGTCTCCGATCTGGACTCGGCCCGCCAGGCGCTCCGATTCATCGCCGCTCAGGGCGAAGGCCTCGACTCAGGCATCTACGACGCGGACGGGGAGCTGGCCCACTACTACCGGTTCCGGCAACTGCAGCTCGGCCGCTACTACCAGCTGGGCGACGAACCCGACGCACCATCCGGGCCGCCGCTGAGCATCTCCTGGGACGATGTGTACAAGGTGAAGGTGAGCGCCCGGCTGGCCGACTTCCCGCCCGGATCGGAACTCGCCCGTACCGCCCGGGACTTCAACGCCGACTACGGTGCCCTCCTCGCCCTGCTCACCAAGGCGTTCAACGGGCGGCCAAGCCTGATGCAGGACGCCGTCTGCGCGATGTTCCGCCTGCGCGACGGCTTCAACCGGCTGGTGTGCAACCCCCTGCCGGGCAGCGACGGCCTGCACGCGGCCCCCACCTTCGAGATCCCGGCCGCGGTCGGATCCGAACCGCAGACCTCACTTGGTGCAGGTGAGAAGACCCAGGCGGTGACACGATGACCGGCCCGTCGTTCGAGGAATTCATCTCCCTGTCGGTCGACCTGACCGCCTTCGCGGAGACCGATCTGCTCGGCACCGGCATGGCTTACGACTACCTGGCCAAAGTCCGGTCTGCCTGCGGCGACGAGGTCGTCACCGCCCTCCTGGACGCCCACCGGGCAGCCCGGGCCGACGCGGCCGTCGATGTCGCGAGCAACGCCCGAACTCCCATCGACGCAGCTCGGTTCGACCGGGCCGTGCGCCACCGGATCTTCAGCGACGACCGGCTCGGCCCCGTGGCCCGCAATGTGATCAAGCTCTGGTACGCCGGGATGTGGTACGCGCTGCCGCCCGAGTGGACCGACCGCTACGGGTCCGACACGGCGTCAGGCACCTCCACGGTCACCGCCGCTTCCTACCAGGAAGGGCTGCTGTGGCGAGCCATCGGCGCCAATCCTCCAGGTGCCAAGGCACCCGGATACGGCTCCTGGGCCCAGCCACCCCGCATCGCGGACCGCTACCTGAAAGAGGCGACGAGATGACGGATCTGGCCGACCGCCTCAGCCCGGAGAAGGTGAAGCTCGGCGTCTGCTGCACCCTGTGGTGGAACGACGACTTCCCCACCATCGACGCCGGAATCTCCTTCGGCCAGGCCGTGAGCGAGATGGCGCTCGCCGGCTTCCAGGGCTGCAGCATCGGACACAAGTACCCCTCGGATGCCGGAGAGCTCAAGGCCGCCCTCGCTCTACGCGGCCTGAGTGTGTCCGAGCCCTGGACGAGCACGTACTTCACGATCGGCAACATGCGGCAGAAGACCATCGCCGCTTTCGAGGAGACCCTGGCCCATATCAAGGCGCTGGGCGGCGATGAGCTGGTGGTGGCCGAGTTCGGAGCTTCGTCACACCTGCTCCCCGTGGACGTGTTCGCCAACCGCCCGGTCTTCACCGACGCCCAGTGGGACGCCCTCACGTCGGGCCTGGACGAGCTCGGCAAGATCGCCGGCTCGGCCGGGATGAAACTCAGCTACCACCACCACATGGGCACGGGCGTCATGACCCGCGCCGACATCGACCGGCTGATGGCCTCGACCGATCCGGCCCTGGTCCACCTGCTGCTCGACACCGGGCACCTGGCCTTCGCCGGCGACGACCCGCTGGAGGTGGCCAGGGCCTACGCCGACCGCATCGGCCATGTCCACCTGAAGAGCATCCGGCCCGAAGTCGTCAGCCGGGTGCGCGAAGAAGGCCTCTCGTTCCAGGAGGCCATCGAGCTGGGCGTCTTCACCGTGCCCGGAGACGGCGCGATCGACTTCCGGCCCATCCTCGAAGTGCTGGCCGACGTGCATTACCAGGGGTGGCTGGTCGTGGAAGCCGAGCAGGACCCGAACAAGGCCGTCCCGCTCGAGTACGCCAAGAAGGCCCGCGCCTACCTCACAGATGTCCTGGGTTGGTGACGATGAACGCGATACTCGGACGAGACGTCTACTTCAGCTTCTTCATGTTCACGGCCGATCTGCGCCCGCTGGACGCCCGGTACACGCGGGTCCTGATCGATCACCTCAGGACCCTCACCGACATGGGCTACGACGGCTTCGACGTGCATATCGCCGCCCAGCCCGCGACCGTCGATCACAAGCTCGAGACCGACCGCTACGTCGCTCTCAAGAAGGAGTTCGACAAGGCGGGGCTGGGGGAGGTGAAGTTCACCACCAACGTCGGGACCACCCGGACCTTCGACCCGACATCGCCCTACGAGGAGCAGCGCAGGCAAGCCCTGTCCTACCTCAAGTCACGCGTCGACATCACACGGGTCCTGGGCGGCGACTCGATCATGTCCGGGCCCTTCCTCTACCCCTACGGGATCTTTCCGGTCACGGACACCGATGAGCCGATCTGGAGCGACGCCCTGCAGGACTGGATGAAGCCTCGCTTTGACGCAGCCCGTTCCGTCTTCGAAGAGCTGGTGGAGTACGCCGTGGCGCAAGAAGTGAGGCTCGCCATCGAGCCCGTCAAGAGCTGGGAGACACCGCCACCCAACATGGTGTCGGAGGTACTGGACTTCCTCGAGGGCCTCGAGCACCCGCAAGGTGGCGTGACGATCGACACCGCGCAGGTCGTGATGGAAAGCCAGGGTCCCTCGGTCTTCAAGAAAAATGTCGCGCGAGCGACGCAGCAGGACCGGCTCTATTACGTCCATATATCCGCGCCCGACCGGGGAGCGGTGAAGGACAGCTGGATCCCGTGGGACATCATCTCGAACGAGATCGAGCCGGTGTACCGCGGGCCGTACCTGATCGAAGTGTTCAACGCGATCCCGCCGTTCGACAGCTCCATGCGCATGGCACGCCGGCGCTTCTGGCGGCCCGGCGAGGACGATCCGGTGCCCGGCAGGGACAGCGCCTACGACGTCGCGAGGGCCGCGTTGGAGGAACTGCGAGAGCGGACCGCACAACCCCGAAGGGGCCTCGAATGCTAGCCCAGGTGTCAGATCCCATCGCCATGGTCGTGAAGCAGACGGACGATGTCCGCATCCATACCTTCGTCGCGTCCTTCGCGTACGACAACATCGCGAACGCCACGCACATCATCGAGACCAGGAACCAGCTGGTTCTCGTCGACGCGCAGTTTCTCGTGCCTTATGCAAGGGCGTTCAGGGACTACGCGGACAGCCTGGGCAAGCCGATCGAAAGGCTGTACCTCTCTCACCGGCACCCCGACCACTGGTTCGGTGTGGGGACTGCGTTCACCGACATCACGGTCTACGCGTTGTCCGAGACCATGACCTTCATCCAGGAGCATGGGGAAGACTCGAGGAGCGACCACTGGAAACTCGGTGACCTCGCCCCGGAGCGCGTGGTCGTTCCCAAGGAAGTCGCAAGACCCGGTGAAGAGACGATCGACGGGGTCAGGTACGTCTTCGACCGGGTGACGGACACCGAGATCGACTACCACCTCACCCTCAGGCTTCCAGGGGCAGGCGTGTACTTCGCTCAGGACCTGGTCTACAGCGGCACCCATCTGTACCTGACGAAACACATGGACCACTGGATGCGGGTGCTGCAGGGGATGCTGCTGTCGGACTACGAGCTGTTCATGCCGGGCCACGGCCTGCCGGCCGACAAGAACGAAGTCGCACGCAACATCGAGTACCTCGCTGCCGCCCGGCAGGCAATCGGCAATGGGCTGACGGACGACGCCTTCAAGAACTTCCTGCTGCAGCGGTACCCGGCACGCAAGTGCCCGGGGATCTTCGACATCTACATGCCCCGGCTGTTCGGCGGCGCGAGCGACTACTGACCACGGAGGTGTTCCCACCATGAACGAGGGCTGCACTGTAGGACAGTACCTGGTGGACCGGCTCCGCCAACTCGGGTTGGACCACCTGTTCGCCATCGCGGGAGACTATTCCATCGAGTGGCTGAACCACTACGTCGCGCCGAGCGGCGTTCAGATCGTCGAGGAAGTCAACGAGGTGAACGCCGGCTACGCGGCGGACGGCTACGCAAGGCTGAAGGGAATCGGCGCCCTCTGTGTCACCTACTCGGCAGGCGCCTTGTGTGCGGTGAACGCGGTTGCCGGTGCCTATGTCGAGAAGGTGCCGCTCGTGCTGATCAACGGCACACCGAGCGTGAAGAAGACCATCACCTTCGAGCAGACCGGCTACAGCGCGCATCACTTCATCAGCGGACGCCAGACGGATCTTCAGTCGTTCGAGCACCTGACGGTCGCAGCCATACGGATCGACAATCCGGACCTCGCGCCGACGCTGATAGATTACGCACTGACCCAGTGCATCACCGAACGGCGCCCGATCTATGTCGAGCTGCTCCAGGACATGGTCGACCTGGAGTGCGAGCCGCCGAGGGGCGTGCTGAAGCCGGCCAGGACCCTGTCGGACGAGACCAGCCTGGAACAGTCGGTCACACGGATCTCCGCACAACTCGAGAGCGCCGAGAACCCACTCATCTGGCTCGGCGTGGAAATCGACCGGCTCGGCCTTCAGGACAAGGCCATGAGCCTGATCCAGCAACTGAACGTCCCGTTCGTCACGGAACTGCTCAGCAAGTCCGTCCTTTCCGAGGACGACGGGCTCTTCGTCGGCGTCCTCGACGGCCAGGCATCATCGACCACCGTGACGGATCTGGCCGACGCGTCCGACTTCATACTGGCCCTCGGCGTGTGGCTGACGGACATCAACTCCCTGGGCTGGGACCCCGACTACGACAAGACCGCGTTCGCGTCGATGGACGCGGTCAAGTTCGGAACGTACTTCGGCGGCCAGGTCGCGCTCGAGCACCTGATCGACGGCATCCTGGCGGAGAAGATCGCGCCCAAGGAACGGAAACTGCCGGAAAAGCCGGCTCGCAGCGTGCCGGCCGTGAGCGAGACCGATGTCGTCACGTACCAGGGGTTCTACAACTACATCCAGCAGTACATCGACAGGAACACCATCGTCAGCGCCGACGCGAGCATGAACTACTTCGGGAGTCTGCTGCTCGACATCCCCAGCCCGGGAGGGTTCATCGTTCAGTCGTCCTACTCGTCGATCGGTTACAGCGGGCCCGCTGCGACGGGCATCTGCCTGGCAAAGGGTCCCGGCCACAAGGTCATGGTGTTCTCGGGGGACGGCGGTTTCCAGATGACCGCCCAGTGCCTCTCGACACAGACCCGGTTCGGCCTCGACCCGATCATCTTCGTCATCGACAACGGCGTGTACGCCGTAGAGCAGTGGCTGGCTGACGCGGCGGTATTCCATTCCGACGAGCCGTTCTACAAGCCCTGCCTGCTGCACCGGTGGGACTACAGCAGGCTGGCAGAGGTCTTCGGCTGCCAGGGATGGGAAGTCGGCACGTACAGGGAGCTGAGCGATGCCGTGACGGGTGCACTGGAGAACTCCAGCGGCCCGTCCATCATCCAGGTGCGAGTGCCTGACAAGACGATTCCGGACAATGCGAAGTGGAAGGCCCACTGACGAGCTCGTGCACGGCGTGATCCATTACCTCACCAAGAGGTCCAGCAACCGCTCCGTCTCGGCCGCCGGGTCCGTGGTCAGGCCGGTGTGCACGGGACCGGGCTGGACGATCGTGGAGCGGGGCGCGATCAGCCAGCGGAAGCGGCGCCCGGCGTCGTCCCCGGCCGCCTGCCCGGCCTGAGCACCGCCCGCGCAGTGGCGCTCGACCGCGCCGAGCACCGCCCGGATCCCGGCCACGTCCGCCTCCGGGTCCAGGGCGAGCAGCCGGACCTCGTCCAGGTGGGTGCGGGCGCCGACGTAGCCCTGCGCACGGCTGTAGACGACGACGCCGGCGTTGATGCACTCGCCGCGCTCCACGCGCGGTACGACCCGCAGCAGCGCGTACTCGAACACGTCCCGGTCGCCGCCCTGCCCCGCCCGGGTGATGTGCCGCTCGGTGACATGGCCGGCCATGTGGATGTGGGTCTCGCTCACTTGGTCCCCTCGATGCCGGTGATGCGTTCGTGGACGACCCCGGCCCGCGCGAGCAGCGGCCCGGCGTAGGCCCGGCGCAGGTCGTCCGGGGTGTCGAAGCCGGGCTCGTCGGTGAGCCAGGCGTCGGGGATCTCGGCCGTGACCTCGGCGAGCAGGTCAGCGGTGACCCGCGGTGCCAGGTCGGCCGCCGCGGCGGCGACGTCCGGGGCGAAGCGGGCGAGGGCGTGGTCGGAGGCGTCGTAGGGGCGGGGCGGGGGGGGGGCGGCGGGGGGGGTATGCGGGGGGGGGCCGCGCCGGGGTGGTGCGGGGTGCGGCCGCCGTCCGTGAGCAGGGCGGTGAGCAGCTGCCCCAGCCAGACC
>NZ_JBEPBF010000237.1:0-7177 GCF_040298985.1 Streptomyces sp. NPDC001093
TGCGACCGCCTCTGACCTCCCAGTTCGCCTGGCAGCTTGACATAGGAGCATCGCCGAGCTCGACCGGCCGTCGAAGCGCTCGTAGCGTTCATCGACGCCCACCGGCAGGTGTTCGGAGTCGAGCCGATCTGCAAAGTCCTGACCAGCCACGGACTGAAGATCGCGACGAGCACCTACTACGCCGCCAAGAACCGCACCCCCAGCCAGCGGTTCGTCCGCGACGCGGAGCTGAAGACGCAGATCAGCCGCGTCCACGCCGACAACTTCGGTGTCTACGGAGTGCGGAAGGTCTGGCGGCAGCTGCACCGCGAGGGCATACCCGTGGCCCGCTGCACGGTCGCCCGGCTGATGCGTGACCTTGGTCTTGAGGGTGCCCGACGCGGGAAGAAGGTCCGCACCACCATCCGCGACGATGGCCATGACCGGGCCTCTGACCTGCTCAGACGCGACTTCACCGCATCCCGTCCGAACGAGCGGTGGGTCGCCGACTTCACCTATGTCGCCACCTGGTCGGGCATCGTCTACGTCGCCTTCGTCGTGGACGTGTTCTCCCGGGCGATCGTCGGCTGGTCGGCCGCCACCAGCAAGCGGGCCAAGCTCGTCCTCGACGCACTGGACATGGCCCTGTGGCGCCGCGACCGGGCTGGCATTCCCGCAGGTCCCGGGCTCGTTCATCACTCGGACGCGGGCAGTCAATACACGTCTTTCGCGTTCACCGCGCACCTGCTCGAGGCCGGCATCGACGCCTCGATCGGCACCGTCGGCGACGCCCTGGACAACGCGCTCATGGAGTCCCAGATCGGCCTCTACAAGACGGAGCTGATCAAGCCCCGAAGGCCCTGGCACGGCCTGGCCGACGTCGAGCTCGGCACCGCGGAATGGGTCGACTGGTTCAACAACCAGCGCCTCCATACCGCCATCGGGGACATACCGCCCCACGAACACGAGACCAACCACTACGCTCAACACCAGCCCCAACCGGCGGCTGGAGCCAACGCATAGAGCCTCCACCGATCCCGGAGCGCTTCAGCGGAACACCAAAGGTTCACAGAAGCCGTCGCGCAGACCCTCACCGAACCGACTCGCCGAGGTGTAACCCCCACGCCGGCGACGGTGGAGGACACCAACCGTTGATCTTGCGTGGATATCCCTGGCTTCAGCCGGGGGAGGGAAACGCATGCTTGTTGCGGAGGCGTGCAGCGCCGGAGTTCGCTTCGTTGTCAGTGGTGGCCGGTACGGTGATCTCACCGGCGGTGGTCTTGGAAAAGGGGGGTGGGCCCGGTGATCCGTGCGTACAAGTTCCTCCTGCGGTCCACCGTGGCCGGCAAGGCGCGCTCGCCGAGATGCCGCGCGATCACTGCTCGCTCTGCAACGCAGCGTTACAGGAGCGACAGGATGCCTACCGGCACGCCTCGAAGGCGACGATCCGCTACGCGCAGCAGTCCGCGTAGCTCAAGGAGATCTGGGCGTTTCGACCCGGAGCGTCAGGGCCACCGGTCGTAGCGCACTGAACAGCACCGGCTTCATGGTGACCCGCCACTGGGACCCGGTACGCGGCCCGGCCTGGGCTGCTGTGACAGGCGTGCCCACCCCGGAGCAGTGGAGCTTGCCCAGGCTCAGGGGTGGCTTGCCCGCCCAGTGTTCCGCCTCCCGCAGAACAACGTAGGGAAGCTTGATCTGTTCGCCCCCAGCCGAACTGAGAAGTAGCGGCTGTTCGGCAGCCTGGCTTGTTACGGAGCAGTCTGAAAGTACTCAGTAGTTGCCACCGGAGGGCCGTCGGCGATGGCGCGCGCGTAGCGTTCGTCGGCAACCTCGACAAACTGGCGGCGCATCCGGTCGGCGAAAGCTCTGCCGAGACGCGCCACCCAGGACCTCCGGTCATCCAGTGCTCCCGCGCGATCTCGCCCTGGAAGTGTCCGTCGAACATGTCCCGGAGCGCGGCTTCGCTCAGATTCCCGAGCCTGAAGTCGGACTCCCAGTTGGTGACGATGAGGTTGGTGAACAGGATTTGCTTCCTCCGGGTGGCCGTCATCGGCGTATGCGGAGGCTCCCAGCATGCGAGGAGCGTAGGGTCGCCGAGCGCCAGGATGATCAGCTCTCGATGCGCATCGCGCCGCGCGGCTTCCTGGGCTATCCGAGTCTGTCGAGCCTGGTACCAGAGGGAGGCAGCCACTCCGGCCAGTGCAGCTGCAGAGAAGAGCACGGACAGCGCACCATAGGTCTGACTGACGTTGCTCAGCTGACCCCAGTTCAGGTCATCCGGCGCGAGCACGTTCAGAATGAACGGGGTTCCCAGGATGAGTCCCAAGGTGGACAGGGCACAGGAGGCAGCGACGAGTGTCCGGCTCGTCTGAGATGGCCTTCCCCGGAAGCTGAGCACATTTCCCACACATGAGTCGCCGACCAATCTCAACATGGTGGCAATTGGCACGCATCCCTATCAATGGGGCGGTGGCCCGGGCGCGATACGGCTCAACCGACGGCACGGGACACCAGCCGACGGCCGCGGTGACAGAGCTCTATGGATCGCCCGACGTAGATTCGGATGCATGAACGACTCCGTCAGACGCATCGATCCCTCGACGCCCCTCCCCGCATCGGCAGCGATCTGCTCGGCTGCAAGCCCGAGCAGATCGGCCCATGCGCACAGTGCCAGGGACTCACGGTTCGGTACGGCAACAACGCTCAGCTCGTTTCCCTCGGGGTGGATCTGCTGTGGTGTGAAGTGGAGTCAGGTGCGTTCGTTGAGCTCCTGGGACTCGTTCTCGTGGGGTGTGGCTCTGCGGCGGGTTGTTGCACGACTCGTGGCAGGAGTTGATGGTGCGGCATTCCTCTTGGTGATTCCGTCCGGACCGAGCAACTGGACGGTCCTCGACGACGACCTGGAGGTCGTCGCAATTACTGATCAATGGCTTCGGAATCTGCGGCTCGGTCGAGACCGGGCGGAGCTGACGACAAAGGCGTACGCCGGTGGCGTCGCGCTCTGCCTGCGGTGGTGCCGGTCGACACGCCGGGAGTGGACGGCGGCCGGGCGCGACCTCGGTCTGTTCATGGTCTGGCTGAAGTACACCCCGGCGCCCCGGGACGGGGCGGCGTCGGTGGTGCGGCCGGGGCCGGGGGCCGTGCCGGTGCGGGGTGAGCGCCGGATCAACCGGGTGCTCGTCGCGGTGCGGGGCCTGTTGTCGTACGCGGTGTCGGTGAGGGAGGCGCCGAGGTCGGTGCCTGGGCAGATCTACGAGCTCGCCGACAGCCGGGACCTCCCGGCGGAAGCCCAGGGCGAGAACGGCGGCCTGTTCTACCGGCTGCGGCCGGTGCACTCGCTTCGCGAGCCGGAGACACAGGTGGACCGGGCCGAGGACGCCGAGCTGGTGGCCATGTTCGCCGCCTGCCGCAACGCGCGGGACCGACTCAGCGCCCTGCCGGTCGGCAGAGTCGGGCTGCGCCGCGGCCAGGTGGCGGGCCTGCGGCGCAGCGATGTCCATCTGCTGCCGGACTCCCGTGCGCTGGGCTGCGACTACCAGGGCGCCCACGTGCATGTGCGTCGGCGGGAGAACGGGAACGGGGCCTGGTCGAAGTCACGGCAGGCGTGGGTGGCGCCGCTGGACTTCCTTGTAGTCTCCGCATTCGACCTCTACTACGAGGAGCGCAACCGGCTGCTCGGGAGCGGCGGGAGCGACTTCCTGCTGGTGAACCTGTTCCGGGCCCCGCTGGGTGAGCCGATGCCGCCGGAGGCAATCGGGTAACTGCTGGAACGACTCAGCGACCGGGCCGGGCTGGACAGGTGAGTGGGCGCGCACAGGGCGCGTCGGGCGTTCGCGTCGAACGTGGCCGATGCCGGAGGTGCCGGGATGAGGTACAGGCGGTGCTCGGGCAGAAGATTCTCGACTCGCAGGCGCCATACCTGTTCCCGGATCCGAAGGCGTGTCAGGGCGGCGATCGATCGGGTGCCGTCACCGCGTGGGCTGGGCGAGTGTCGGCGACGCTGAAAAGTGGTTCTGGATCACTTTCACTGCCAGGGCCATGGAGGGTCACCGAAACCGCGATCATGAACGGCCTCGCGCGGTACGAGAATGCGGTGGCCGCCTCCGCGCTCTACAACGAGATCGTGATGATGGAGGTGTGTGAGGTGCTGGGGATGGCCTCCGAGCCGCACACCGTCACCGCCGGGCGCCGCCCGGTGATGGACGTCGCCGGGTGCCGCAGGTGCTGATCCGCTGGACCTCCCGGCGCGGCGACCAGACCGCCGCCTGCCTTGAGGACCTGGAGCACGAGCACGTCACCGCTGTCGACGACGACGGCGAGCCGCGCTTCCTGCCCGTGGTCTCCGAGCGGGCCCGCGCCAAGCTGAACCGGATCGCCGCGAAGAAGACACGGGACGTCCGCCGCGTAGCGCCTGAAGGCGTGTCCGGTGGACGGTTCCTTGCCCACCGGACACGC
The DNA here is from genome assembly GCF_040298985.1 of Streptomyces sp. NPDC001093. NCBI lineage: Bacteria > Bacillati > Actinomycetota > Actinomycetes > Kitasatosporales > Streptomycetaceae > Streptomyces > Streptomyces sp. NPDC001093. The sequence continues at coordinate 4,438 of NZ_JBEPBF010000237.1, forward strand.
CCGGGCACTGCGGAGCCGGACGGCGGTCCGGCTTGGCCGTCCCATTTGTCCGGCCTATGTCATGCATCATCCGGCCGGTCCCAGCCACGCCGGGAGCGCCGCAGCGAGGTTCTTCCGGGCGGATTCGCGTCAGTCGTTGACGCAGACGTTGCCGTACGTCGGGTTCAGCAGGCCGACGATGTCGATGCTGTTGCCGCACGCGTTGATCGGCACATGGATCGGCATCTGGAGCACATTGCCTGAGACGACGCCGGGTGAGCCCACCGCTGCGCCTTCGGCGCCGGAGTCGGCGGAGGCGGCTCCGGAGCTTCCGAGGATGGCTGCCGCAGCCAGGGTGCAGGCGGCGACGGTGGTACGGATACGCATGTTCCCTCCCATGGATGGTGGTCTCGAACCGGCGGTGCCAGTCGGCAGGACTGCCGAGGAGCGCCGGCCGCAGGGAAGAAGATCTCCGGCTCGGTCCTATGCAAACGATTCAGGCGCCCGGTTCCATCGAACCGGTGACGATCTCGATTCACGCTGCACAAAGGACAGTTGAGCAGCCCACCCGCCGGACACTCTCTGGCTGAGGACGCCCAACTCGGCGTCCGGTCGGCAGTGCGGGCAGGCCGCGACGCCTTCGGCCAGTGCCCTAAGTGCGGTCGATCGGTCGACACCTTTGCTGCGCCCACCGGCGTTCCAGCAGCCGCCGGCTGGACGTATACGGCGGCCGCCTCACGGTTGAGGCCGAGCTCCAGCAGCCAGTCGGGTGCCGGCGGCCGATGCTGCTCGCCCTGCTGCCGCTCGTGCTCGCGCCGTTCCTCATCCGCGATCCGCTGGTCGATCTGGTCCAGCTGTCGCGCGGCCTGCTGCTCGACGATGCGGCGGGCGAACCGCAACATGTCGAGACGGGTCAGCGGGGAATCGTCGTGCACTTGGGTGTTCTGTGCCGTCGAAGATTGACGTGTGCCATCGAAGTTAAAGTGGCGTGGTTCACGAAGGCCGTGATCGTTGGGTGGGCGAGCAACGGCCGCTGGCGAGGGCATCAGTGAGATCTCGTCAACCCACACGGGGGCTTCCTGGCCGACAGCATCACCAAGTAGCTGACGGAGGGCGGTTACATCACCGGCCGGGGACACCGGATGGCGCCGTACCGGGCGCCACGTCCTTATCGTTGCGCCATGACGGACGAACAGCTGCCCGCACAGGTCTTCCCGAACCGCTTTCCCGAGGCGGTGGACTCCCAGCCCGGGGTGCTGCAGGACCGCTGCCACTGCTTCAGCCAGGTCCGGGTGAGTCCGCCCGGCGCCGCGACGTCCTTCCACGCCGAGATCCAGGACACCAGTGCTCCGGGCTGGCTCCGGCTGCTGGAGCTGATCGAAGAGGCGGCGTCCGACGGGCGGGAGGAGTTCCGCCCGCTGCCGGAGCTGAGCCCTGAGGAGCGGCGGCAGATCGTGACGCTGCCGGCGTCGATCGGGCGACTGACGGCGGTGCGGACCCTTGTGCTGTACGGAAGCAACCTGGTCCGGATACCCCCGGAGATCGGCGACATGACAAGCCTGGAGGAGTTCAGCCCCTACACTTCGCGGCGGCTGCACTGGTTCCCGTACGAAATCACGCGATGCGCTCGGCTGGTGAACAGCACGGTGAGCACACGCTCGATCTACGGCAACTACAAGTACCGGCCGCCGTTCCCGCGTCTCCTCCCGCCCGGCGATACGGTCCTGGACCTCGACGGCCTGGCTCCCGCCCGCTGGGGCACCACCGCGGCACGCACCTGCAGTGTCTGCACCGGCCCGATCTCGGCGCCGGGCCCGCACCAGGCGTGGCTCTCCCAGGTGGTGGCGACCGACGTCCTGCCGCTACTGGTCAACGCCTGCTCCAAGGCGTGCCTCGATGCTCTGCCACCTGGGGCGAAGGGCTACATCCCTACACATCATCGGGGCGGCGCGATCGAACAGCCTCCGTCGCGTTGACCATCGTCACCTGGGGCACCGGGGCGGTGTGCTTGCCACCCCGGCGCTGGGGCCATCGTCTCTCTCCTTGCGTGGTACGGCCCATTGTGGCCGTGTGTACTTCGGAGAGTCGCGCTGATAGCCGATCCGGGCAACTGGTGAGGTGACGCCCCGGCAGCGATCCTGCCGTAGGCCGGACCTCGGCCTGTGTGGGGCCTGCGCACCGAGGATTTGGCGTCGCTGGCAGCGATCCCGTAGCTCGGCGATGAGTGTCTTCTCGTGCGTGTTGAGATCCCCGTCCGACGGTGGCGACCCGGTGGTCGGCTTGGACAAGGTCGCTGAGATCGCCGGGCTCGGCGTCGATGCGGTGCCATACCTCGGCGAGCTGACCCACCGCCGGCACCTGCTCGCCGAAGCCTGTCGTCACCTCGCTCTCGTCCTGCGCGGCCGCCGCCGCGAGCCGGGCCTGGACGAGCAAATCGTGGACGCCGCGCGCGCCACGTACTGCCTGGACATCAGCGAGCTGAAGACGCTGCGCGGCCTGCTGCCCGCCTACCTCCTCTACACCGCCCGCTGGTCGCTGGCCGACCTCGAACCCGCCCGCCGCCCGCCGCCCGCCGACCACCCTCCCGGACCCGGACCGGCGGCCCCCGGCCGACCCAGGCACACCGTCCGCGCCGCCCCGGCCCTCGGACCTGGGGCCGGGGCAGTGGGAGGTACCTCGCGTTCCGTTGCAGTACGAGCGGGCCGTCCTCGCCGGCGCGGTGCTCCGCGAGAAGCTGCGCACCGATTCCGTGCGGGGGCGG
>NZ_JBEPBF010000238.1:0-7114 GCF_040298985.1 Streptomyces sp. NPDC001093
CTCGGTGCCGGGACCATTTCCTGCTCTGGTCGCCGGTACGGCGGTGCGCTTAGAAGGCGCTGTTGTTGCAGCCCATGGTCGAGCCGATGTGGGTGGCCTGGGCGCCCGGGTCACCCTCGCCGTTGAGCGCGTTGCCCAGCAGGCCGTTGAGGATGCCGACCTCGCCGAGGACGTCCAGGTTCAGGTCGTGCGACTTGCAGTTGGAGCTCTGCAGGACGCTGAAGCGGTCGCCGCCCTTGCCGCCTTCCTTGCCGCCTTCCTGGCCGCCGGCGTGGGCGGTGCCGGCCATGAGGCCGATGCTGCTGACGGCGGCGATCAGAACGGCAGCCTTGCGAAGCTTGTGCATGTCTTCTCCGGTGGAGTGAAGGAGTTGCGATCCGTGGCAGATCGCTTTCTTACAGTCACGGAGATTAATAGGAAATAACCCAAAACGGACAGCGACGCGCCGGTTTCTTGATCTCCTGACAAAAGCACCCGAAAGCCGTATCGCATGCGTGCGGGCCCTTCGCGGTTGTTCCTCGAAGGGCCCGTGCCGGGTCGGTGTCCGGCCGTCCGGTGGTGTCAGTGAGCGCTGGCGTGGGCGAGCGCGTTCGACTGGGTGTTGGCCTGCGTGCACTCGATGCCGTGGGTCTCGGACGCGGCGAGCAGGGCGACCGGGACGGCGGCGTTGAGCAGGGACTGCGGGCTGCACTCCTGGGACGGGCGGAAGAGGTTGGTCTGGCCGAGACCGCCGCCCTGTCCCGGGGCCGCCTGAGGGGAGATCTGCGGGTTGAGCTGCGGGCTCAGGGTCGGGTTCACCTGCGGGGTGACCTCAGCGCCCCGCTGCGGGCCGGCATACGGGGCCGGTGAGCCGTAACTCTGCACGCTGGCCTGCGAGGAGGTCGCCGAAGCCGCCTGGGCGTCCGGCTGCGAAACGGGGAGCGGAAGTCCACCGCCGTACGCGGGAACGGCGGCGGAGCTCGGGCCGGTGCCGACGGCGGACAGACCCCCGGCTGCTGCGACGACGAGCGCGACCCTGTGAAGCTTGCGCATGAAACCCTCGGCCCTTCATTGACCTGTGCTCGGAACGTATGGGAAATGCTGAAGAGTTGGTGTCGGTGGTGCTGTTTCCTGCTGCCCTGTACGGCTGCGACGGACCATCGCCCTGGCCCAGTGGGGAACGAGGGAAGCGGTGAAACGGATACGGACTCCGGGCCCTGGTCACCCATTTGCCTCAGGCTCCGTGTGCCTCGGTGCGGCGCCGCGAACGCCTCTGCAATCCTGATCGCGCGCGTCCGGCGGCCGACGGCAAATGGGTGACGGTGTATCGGGTCCCGTGACCGCGGCGAGGGAGAAGTCGTTGCCAACTGGGAGAGGGCAGCGATCATGGATCTATGGAGGGGCAAGGGAATTCGCTGCCAGCTCCGGCTAAAGTCCGCGTGCCGCCCGAGAGTTACCCCTGTAACGGCGCAGTACGAACATCAGACTGTGTGCACGCGAGACCGCGCCGAATACAACGGATTTCCCTGTACAGGTATTTGAAGGGCCGAGGGTTCCATGCGCAAGCTTCACAAGGCCGCGCTCGTCGCAGCAGCGGCCGGCGGTCTGTCCGCCATCGGCGCCGGCGTCAGTCAGGCCGCCGACTATCCCGCGGGGTACAGCGGCGCCGCTCCAGCGTCGGCTCCCGAGTACCCCGCACCGCAGTACGCGGCGCCGCAGTATCCGCCGCCCCAGTACGCGGCGCCGCCGCAGTACGTGCCGCAGTACGCGCCGCCGCAGTACGTTCCGCAGTACGCACCGCCGCAGTACGCGGCTCCGCAGTACGCGCCGCCGCAGATGGCCGGTCCGCAGGCCGAGGCGGTGTCCCGCTCGACGGGCGCCGCACAGGCCGCCGCTCCGCAGCCGTACTCCCCGCCGATGATGCAGGCTCCTCCGCCGCCCCCGCCGGCGCCGCCGCAGGAGCACGCCGCCAGCGCCACCGCCACGGCCTCGTCGGGAGGCTTCGCGCAGGCCGCCGGCCCGTCGTACGGCCCGCAGCAGGCCGCCGCCCCCCAGCAGTCGGCGCCGCAGGTCATGCCGCAGGTCAGCCCGCAGTCGGCACCGGAAGTCATGCCGAAGGTCGCCCCGCAGGTCGCCGTACCCCAGACGTTCGGCGCGGCGGATGGCCCGCCGCATGTCGCCCCCCAGGTGAACCCGCAGGTGAACCCTCAGGTGAACCCGCTCGTCAACCCGCTGCTCGCACCGGACGCGCCGCAGGCGCCCGGGCTCGGCCTCGGGCAGGTCGCGGCGCCTCCCGTCGGCTCACTGGGTCTGCCGCGCGTCGGCTGACCGCCTCGCCTCCCTCAACTCGATCCGCTGCGGATCGCATCCGCTCGACCAACGGAGAAGTAATGCGCACGTTCCAGAAGGCCGTCCTCGTGGGCGCCGCCGTCCTCGGCAGTGTCGGCACCCTCGGCCTCAACACCGCCTTCGCGCACGGTGAGCCCGGCCATGACGACCTCGACGTCAACCAGGGCATCGAATGCCGCTCGCACGACATGAACATCGATGTGCTCGGCAGCGTCGGCGCCGTCAACGGCCTGGCGGGCAACCTGCTGAACGGCGAAGGCGCCCCCGGCGCGCAGCAGAGCCACCTCGGTTCGGACATGGGCTGCAACAGCAAGGCGCTCTGACCGGGCACGCCGCACACTCAGGGAAAGCGCCGGCCCCTCCCCGCGGCGACGGGTGAGGGGCCGGCGCCCTTCCGTATGCGGCCGAACGGCAGGTTCCGCGCGCGGCTCAGGACAGCAGCCGTACCGGGGATCCGGCCAGGTAGGCCTGGATGTCCTCCACCGCCTGGCGGTAGTACGTCGTGTAGTTGGCGTGCGACACGTAACCGAGGTGGGGCGTGGCGAGGAGACGGGGCGCGGTGCGCATCGGGTGACCGGCGGGCAGCGGCTCGATGTCGAAGACGTCCACGCCGGCGCCCGCGATCCGGCCCTCGTGCAGCACGGCCAGCAGGGCGTCCTGGTCGACGACGGCCGCCCGGGAGGTGTTGATCAGGTAGGCGGTCGGCTTCATCAGGGCGAGTTCGGTGGCGCCGACCAGGCCCCGGGTGCTTTCGCGGGCGGCGACGTGTACGGAGACGAAGTCGCTGTCGGTGAGCAACTCCTCTTTGGATGCCGCGAGTTCGACGCCCGCCTCCTCGGCGCGCTCCTTGCTGAGGCCCGGGGTCCAGGCGCTGACCCGCATGTCGAACGCGAGCCCGACCCTGGCCACCCGGCTGCCGATCCGGCCGAGTCCGAGCAGGCCCAGCCGACGGCCGTGCAGGTCGGCGCCGACGGTGGACTGCCAGGGGCCGTTCGTGCGCAGCGCGGTGCTCTCCTCGACGATCCCGCGGGCCAGACCGAGCAACAGCGCCCAGGTCAGCTCGACCGGCGGGGTGCCCGAACTCTCCGTACCGCACACGGTGACGCCATGGGCCTCGGCTGCCGCGTAGTCGATGACGGTGTTGCGCATGCCGGAGGCCACGAGCAGCTTCAGCCGGGGCAGGCGGGCGAGCAGAGAACCGGGGAAGGGGACGCGTTCGCGCAACGTGACGACGATGTCGCAGTCCGCGAGGGCCGAGGCGAGGGCGTCCTCGCCGACCAGGTGCTCCCGCAGCGAGAAGACCTCCACCTCGTCCTCGACCGCCGACCAATCGGCCAACTCGGTGGCCACACCCTGGAAGTCGTCCAGCACCGCACAGCGAAGTCGCACGTCGTCTCTCCTCCCGGACATCTGCCGCGTTTCACGGACGGGGACAAGTGTCCATCCCTCGGCCTGAGCGGCTGACAGCCGGGGAGGGGCTGGCTGCCCTGGATCCGCTCCGGTGGACCTCCCCGACTCGAGGAGGTGGCGCCCTCGATCTCCAGGGTTACGGAACGACTCCGACGCCCCCTGGTGGGACGGTCCTTGGAGTAACAGCTGTTGGAACTGGACGGCGTGAGCTGGAGCAGGGCCTTCGAGGCGCCATGGGCCCGAACGCACTGCCGAGCGACGTGCGTGTCGAACGGGTTGCCTGTCGGCGGGCGCGTCACGGGCTGGTCGGCACTGTGCGGGTGTCGTCGGAGCGGTCGTGGAGTCCGTTGTGCTGGCGACCGGGGAACCCGCACGCCGCACACAGATGTGGGGGCCCGGGAGCTCCCGGACCCCCACGCGCCGACGCGGCGGGGCCGCGCCATTGTCGCCGTGGCGGGGCGATCGTGTACTACCCGCCGTAGTTGCTGGGGACGACGCAGAAGTCGATGTGGCTCAGGTCCGCGAACTTGCCGCTCGCGTTGATCGGGGCGTGCAGCGATCCGTCCGCCGAGATGCCGCTGGGGAAGCCCGTCGTGCTGTCGTAGGTGTAGACGTTGGCGTTGTCCCCGCCCTTGGCGGTGACCTTGACGGCGGCGCGGTGATCAGACGCGGGAATGTCGAAGCTGAACACCTGTCCGTCGGTGCTGCTGCTGACGGTGAGCTGGAAGGTGCCGTCGCCCGGGATCGAGACGGGTCCGGTCGCGGGATTGTCGACCCGGAACCCGGTCGCGCCCATGGGGCAGGACACGGCCGGGTTGTCGGCCACTTCCGTGGGCTGCACGCCTTCGTCGCTCGGGGGACCCGCCTGGGCCAACGCGGGAGCTGCGGCGAAACCGAGTGCCACGGTCGTGGTCAGGCCGGCGCCGACGAGCCGCAATCCCCATCTCAGCCGTCGCGACTGCGTCTTTGCTCGGGCAGTTACTCGCATAACGAGCACTCCTCCTCATTGCTTTGGGGTACCAGAGCTTGGGTACCTGATCTCGCCCCCGCGGACTCTCGCGCCCATTCCTTTGGCAGTTCGAGCTTTGAACATTCATCCGCCGTTGGGTGGGTCAACATTCACATGAATGGACTGTCATGGCGCTGCGCGACTCCTTTTCTAGGCCATACGAGCTTCAGTAACGGCCCTGAAAGGCGGATCGTGCCGTACCGGCGCCATGAGATCAGGGCCCGCCGCTTCACCGCGTGGGCGCGAAGACGAACTGACTTGACAAGCCGTCACATGACTCCAAATCGGTGATCCATGGCGCTTGTGCAGCACAGCTTCGCCTTGTTTCGGGGAACCGTCAGGAATTGATACCGGCGACAACTGCGACGGCCCGGCAGGCTGTTCGCGAACGGCTGCCGCCGTCACCCGCGCCGGCCAACGGTGCGAGCTGCTCATCCGCAGGGCGACCCCCGAGGCCGGAGAGCAGTGGACCGACACGGGCCGGCATCCCGCCCACCCCGGTGGCGGCGCGGGCGCGAAACCCCGGCGAGAGCCGGACAGCCCCGGACCCCGCCCTTGATCGTCAAGAGCGCGTCCGGGCTGACCCGCGTCGAGCGCCCCCACCCTGACCAGCAAAAAGCCCTACCGAGCGGGAGGGCGGTGCTCGGCGCCCCCGGCAGGACTCGAACCTGCGGCCAAGCGCTTAGAAGGCGCCTGGTGTTTGAGAGACAAGGTGGGCGCTGATCTGCTCAAACGTCCGGTCAGATCCGTCTCAACTGCAAGCGTCGACACGCATTCGACTCGTGTTGGGGAGGCGATCGCCGCACCGCTCAGCGTCAGACCCCCGGCTGAGCCGCCGGCGGCAAGCTGCCACTGCGCCAAAGGCGGTAGTTGGATCGAGTAGCTCCGAACGGATCACGGGAAACGAGGCACGTGTAATGAAGGCCGAGTAGCGAACCGGCGTCAACACCCAGTTTGGTAGCCAGGACCCGAGTGGGCAGCGGATGCTTGTCATTCGGGTCAAGGACCGCAACCGAATCAGCCAGCACGCCGCGAACTTCGACTACCTCGTACTCGACTCGGGTTCCGAGAGTCTCCTTCTCGTGGGAATGATCCCCGTCGAGCGGTTGATCGCATAGGCCACAGGTGTTCGCATGACGCGCGGCATCGGTCATGTTCGCCACGCTACCTAGTGTCGGGCGCAATGACCGAGATCTCGGTGATCTCGGCTAGGGGTTGATCGGGATCTCATAGACGATCTCGCAGTGAGCAGCGGGCACCACGATGTCCGCCGTCTCCACGGGCCGCCCTTGGTCGCTGTAGTACGTCCGCCGGATGTGTGTGACGAGCGCTGCCTTCTGGATGCCGAGCAGCGACGCCTCCTCGGCGGTCGCCTGCCGCGGCTCCGGCTGCTCCACGGCGTGGCTGACGGTGACGCCGATCGCGGCCATGCGGTTCACGACACCCGTCCCGGCGTGCGGCCCTCCCTCGGGGAGGACGACGAGGGTGCCGGCGGTGAGGTCGTACGGCTCCCAACTCGTGGAAAGCTGCACGGGCCTACCATCAGCCAGGAACTCGTACGTCGTCCGGACGCACAGGTCGCCCTCGGCGATGCCGAGCCGCGCCGCGATGTCTGTCGGCGCCGGCACCTTGGCCTCGGTCCGACTCTCCCAGTCTCCTTGCCTGCCCACGGCCTTCATGTCCGCCCGGAACGGCGACCCGTCGGGCCGCTCACGCGCCGACGAACGGACCACCCGGACCCGCTGCCGGGGCTCGGCGACGTACGTGCCTGAACCCGCGCGGCCCTCCAGCACACCCTGGGAGATCAGCAGCTCCTGAGCCCGGCGGACCACGTTCTCGCCCACCCCGCACTCCTGGCCGATCTGGGCGCGGGACGGCAGGCGGTCCCCGGGCTCCCACACGTGCTCCGCGATCCGCCGCCGGAGTTCGTCGGCGATGCGGAGGTAGGGCGGCTGCTCAGGCATATGGAAAATCTAGTCCACTAGCTCTAATCTAGTTAACTAGCTTCACTCAAAGTGACATCCGGTGACGGAGGCTGCCCTGTGCCCGCTTCGGGAGTTAGCGCGGCGGCCATCGCTGCCCGGCTGTCTGCCGTCGGGCTCTCCGCGCGCGTGGAGGAGCACGACCGGTGCTGGTCGGTCGAAGCGGAGGTGCCCCAATCGCTCTCCGCCGACTTATGGCGGGAGGTCCTGGAAGTGGTGGCCGAGGCCGATCGGTTCGGGCTCCTGGCCACCAGCCTGAACGGCCGCACCCTCTGGGCGGTCGTACATAATGAGCTTGTTCCGCTTTGACGGACACCATCGGTGTGGTGGTCAGGCTGCCAGTGCGGCCTCGTAGTCGGCGGGGCTGCAGTAGTCGAGGCTGCTG
>NZ_JBEPBF010000239.1:0-6938 GCF_040298985.1 Streptomyces sp. NPDC001093
CGCTGGAACAGTTCCCACAACTCGTCCGGCACCATGCGCTCGACCATCACCACACGGTGCAGACTACCCAGAACACCAAATGAGACGACGTCTAAGGCGGGTTGGATGTACTGCGTGCCACCAGGGAGCGACCGGACCACGTTGATGCTCCGGACCAGATACCAGCCGATGCCGGTGCCGAGCAGAGCGGTGAGCCAGGCCGGCCGGATTTCGAGGATGCGCAAGGCTGCCCAGGTGAGGAGGAAGGTCAGGAAGGGCACGAGGTAGGACCACAGGACGGCGAAGCCGAGGCAGCCATAGCCCGGCGCGTTTTGGCAGGCGCTGGAATCCAGCAACAGCCACGTCGCAAGCACGGAACTGGCCACCGCGGCAAGCCCGACCCCTGCAGCCTGTGCCGCACGCTTCACATGCCGCGACCGCTTCACAGCCACCGGTTCGACCAGCGCAGTGCCCATCCTGTCCTCCCCCGACCTGTACCAGAGCGTAGTGGACCATCAGCCGCCGTGGCAGCCGGCCACCTCGTCGCGCGCAACACGGCCAGAGTGGAAGACCCAGCAGTGCCGGGGCAGCACCGGGGCTGCCCCCGTGCTCGCTCCACTGCTTCATCCGCTTCCACGCCCGCCAGCGGTGCGGTCCCAGCCCGAGCCGGTGAGCAGTCGGCCGCCCCGGCCGATGAACAGCGCCGGCGGATCCAGGCCGTCGCCCGTCTCCACTACGGTAATCCGGCGCAGGCCCGGCTTCATGTCCTTGATCACCCGGGTGGCCGTGACGCCCTCCAGGACCCCGCGGACCCGGGTGCCGTCCCCCTCGATCCGCTGGACCACGAACAGGTCGCGCACCTGGCGCCACAGCGTGCGCTGCGCCGTCGCCACGATCTCCGGCCGCTCGAGCAGCAGATAGGGCTCCAGCAGTTCCATCGCGTCCCGGGGCACGTAGACCGTCCGCGGCCGTCCGTACTTCGCGCACGCCGCCAAGTCGACGTCCGCGACCGCGGACCGGCGGCCGCCTGACAGGCCGAGCTCGGGCAGCAGCAGGGTCGACCACTCCTGGATCCGCATCCCCGTCATCAGCGCCAGCTCCAACGCCGAGCGGTTGCGGTGCGGCCGCCATCCCCGGAAGCCCAAGTCCAGGCCGCCGCCCGGCTCCAGGCCGCCGAACCCGACGTCCCGGAAGAAGAGGTACTGGTCAGGCTCCATGTGCCGGACCCGCGGATCCCGGCTCACCCCGCTGCCCAGGGACGCCCCGCGTCCCGTCGCCCGCCAGGGCCGCCCGCTCACGTAGCCGACCTGGGCCAAGTAGTCGTAGAGCCCGCCGATCGCGGCGGCGTCCCGATCCCAGGTGGCCTCGCCGACCGTCTCCTCGGCGTCCTCGCGCCGCCACCGCCGGAACTCCAGCATGTCGTTCTCGGTCGCCAGCCGCAGGTCCAGGCCCCGTGCTGCAAGGAAGTTGAGCAGCATCAAGACGGTGTAGGCATACGCCCGCATTGTCTTCACGTCCAGGCCCTGCTGGCTGATCACCCGGAACCAGCTCGACAGCGGCTCTACCGGGCGCATCGCCTCGTCCAGAGGAATCGGCGTGCCCGTCGGAACCCGTCGCCGTTCAAACAGCTCGCTCAGCTCGGCAGGGCGAACGCCGGCCACGTCCCCCACCCTCCAGACCTTCCGCCGGTCCGTGAAGAACAGCTGCACCGAGCCCCCAGAGCCAAGGCACCTCTCTGGATCGAGGAACCATTCAGCCGCCCTGCCTGACCAGCGCGGCAGCGGCCACACTCGGCTCTCAACGTCACCCGAAGGAGCGCTGAGATCAGCCATGGACGACCGTGCCGTCCCGCACGATCGTCAACGTGTGCGGACCAGCCTCCATCCGCGTCCCGAGGAACGGGTTGTCCGGCCTCCACTGGACGGCCGGAGCGCAACGGACCACCGGGCCCCGCTCACTCAACGCGAGCGCGGCCCGCTCGCGTCTTCCTCGGAGTCCCTCCAACTCACGCGCTCACCCGCCGGCTGGAGTGCTCAGCCACAGCCGATCACATCACGACTGTGGCTGTTCACGTTAGTTGGCAGGTGCGGTGGGTGGTTTCTGCAGGTCGCCGTGATCCAGTTGGCGGGTCCTGTTCATGTTGGATGGCGGCTTGTGATCTGTGTCAGCCCGAGTTGCGGCGAGGTCCCTCTGCCGTGGTTCGTCAGGCAGTGACGGAGGCGCGTTCGCGGGCGGCGCGGACAGCGGCGGTGAGGCTGGTGAGGTCGTAGGCGCCGTGGTGTCTGCGGCCATTGATGAAGAAGGTGGGGGTTCCGGCCACGCTGCTGAGGTCGGCCGATTCGACGTTCTGGGCGATGCGGGCTGCACCGGTGTGGGCGCGCATGTCTCGTTCGAAGCGCTCGGTGTCCAGTCCGATGGCGGCAGCGTGGGCGTGCAGGTCTTCGATGCGGAGGGTTTCCTGGTCGCTGAGCAGCAGGTCGTGCATGTCCCAGAAGCGGCCCTGGCGTGCAGCTGCCTCGGAGGCTTCGGCGGCGAGTTGTGCGTGGATGTGCACGTCGGTGAGGGGCAGGTGGCGCCATACGTAGCGCAGGTCTCCGAAGTCGGTGAGGAGTTCACGGACGACGGGCTCGGCCTGTCCGCAGTACGGGCATTCGTAGTCTCCGTACTCCACGACGGTCACAGAGGCGTTGTGTGGGCCTCGGATGTGATCGCGGTCGGGGTCGACAGGCACGGCCAGGTCGGTGATCGTCTCCGCCTTCCCGAACAGGGTCCGGAGCCGCAACGGAGGTGGTAGAAGGCCGATTGCCGCGGTGACGAGCCTGGCTGTCAGGAAGGAGCAGACCAGTGTGGCGAGGATGCCGAGCTTGGCCTGGTCGAGGCGTGCACCGTGGAAGGCGAGGGTTGCGATGAGCAGGGAGACGGTGAACCCGACTCCGCACAGCGCGCCGCCGGCGGTTGCCGCTCCCCAGCCGACGGGGAGGCGCAGCCGCCCGTGGGAGGCGAGCGTGGTGAGCGCACAGGCCCCGACGATGCCCAGTGGTTTGCCGAGGACGTAGGCGATGAGAATGCCCAGGGTGACACGAGAGGTGAAGGCTCGTGCCAATTGGTCGCCGCTGATCTCGATGCCGGCGTTGGCCAGGGCGAACAGCGGGACGACCAGGTAGCTGGTCCAGGGGTGGTAGAGGCGTTGCAGGCGGTCGTTGGGGGAGATGGCCGAGGCGATGCCGGCGCGGACGGACCGCTCCAGCTCTGGGGTGGGTTGCTCGCGGAACAGCCGGAACAGGCCGCTCGCGTGTTCCAGGTCGGCGCGCGAGGCGGGGTAGGCGTAGGTGAGCAGCCCCAGGGCGAGACCGATCACGACCGGGTCCACACCCGACGCGAGCAGGGCGACCCAGGCGACAACGCCCAGCAGCGCGTACACGCTGCCGTGGCGTACGCCGAGCCGTCGAACGAGCAGGACGAGTGCGAGGGCGCCGATGGCGACGATGAGTGCGGGCACGGTGATGCGGCCGCTGTAGACGAATGCGATGACGCCGAGGGCGAGAAGGTCATCGACCACGGTCAGCAAGAGGATGAAGACCCGCAGTCCGGGCGGCATGCCGCGGCCCACGACGGCCAGCACGCCCAGGGCGAACGCGGTGTCGGTGGACATGGCCGCACCCCAGCCCTGCTCGCTGCCGTGGCCGGCGTTGATGGCGAGGTAGAGGGCGATGGGCACGATCATGCCGCTGAGCCCCGCGACGAGCGGCAGCGCGAGCCGCTTGCGCTCGCGTAGTTCCCCCATGTCGAACTCACGGCGGGCCTCCAGACCGACGACGAAGAAGAAGAGCGTCATCAGGCCGCTGTTGACCCACGCGCGCAGGCCGAGCGAGATCCCGTACGTTCCGAAGCGGACAGACAGGCGGGTGTCCCAGAACGACGTGTATGCCGAGGGTGCCGCGTTGGCCCAGACGAGTGCGGCGAGCGCCGCGGCGACCAGGACGGCGGCGCCGCCGGTCTCGGTGTGCAGGAAGGCGCGCAGCGGGGAACGCGATCCGCTGCCGCACACCGTCTGGCCTGTGTAAGCGTCTGATTCACGGGACACGGGCCAGATTCTCATTCCAGGCGTGGCTACACGCCTGCGGACGGAGAGCCGGTGTGTCGGCCGGCGCGTGTAGCAGTCAGGCAGGCTCTGGTTCATGGCAGCGGCAACGGCCGGGGGCGCGGGGGCATCACGGGCTTGGCCCAGGCACTGGACGAGCGGCCCGGCATACCCCGCGCGCAGCACTCGTCCGGTGCATCCGCCACGAGGTGCCGACTGGAACGAGGGAAGATCGCTTGCGCCGGTCACCCAGTCCACCACCGTGTAGAAGCAAGCGTCGCCTGATCGAAGTCCGGCCTCACCAGAAAAGTCACTTATGGCCGTCCTCGGCAGAGGGTCTGGCCACCGGGTACAGATCGGGCAGGCAGGGAGGTTGTCTGGGCACAAGGACGCAACGCCCACGGACGCGTCCACGGACCAAGGAGTAGACCGTGATGAGCGGAACCCCTGCCTATTTCACCGCCTTCCCCGCCCTGGCGATGAGCCGGACCCCCTCCGGGGTGCTCACCCTGCGATTCCATACCGATCAGGGCCCCGCGACCTTCACCGGTCGGCTGCACACCGACTTCCCCCGCGCGCTGTACGAGATCGGTGAGGACCGGGACAACCGGGTGCTGGTGATCACCGGTACCGGTGACCGCTTCATGACCGATATCGACGGCGCGAGCCTGGGTGACATCACCAAGCCCGCCGAGTGGGATCGCACCCTCAGTGAGGGCCGCCGCGTCATGCAGCGGCTGGCGGACCTGGAGATGCCGATCGTCGCCGCCGTGAACGGCCCTGCCTCGGTACACAGCGAGTACGCCCTGCTCGCCGACATCGTCGTGGCCGCCGACACCACCGTCTTCAGCGATTTCCCGCACCTGACCTTCGGGATCGTTCCCGGCGACGGCATCCACATCGTCTGGGAGGAGGCGCTGGGTCTGAACCGCGCCCGCCATCTCGCCCTCACCCAGGGCTCCTTCACCGCCGAACAGGCCGAACGTTGGGGCGCGGTGGCCGAGGTGCTGCCTTTGGACAAGGTCCTTCCCCGCGCCCAGGAGCTGGCCGAGACCCTGGCCGCCCGGCCGCAGCTGTTGACTCGCTACCTGGCTGTCACCCTGCGTCAGCGCATCAGCCGCCGGATCGCGGAAGGCACCCAGCTCGGCATGGCCCTGGAGGGCCTGACCGCGGCCGATCTCGCCCACCAGGGCTGAGAGGCCGGCCATGACGACTGAAGCGACCATGCAGCACACGACTCCCCTGGAACACTGGCTGGCGGCACTGCACGCCAGCTCGGACCGGCTCAACACCGCTGTCGGGAACCTGTCCGACGAGGACCTGTCCCGACCGTCCTTCGCCGACGGATGGAGCATCGCCCAGGTCCTGTCCCACCTGGGCAGCGCCGCCGAGATCTGCACCACCCTGGTGGAACGCGGCCTCAAGGGCGACACGAGGGGCCCGCAGCGCGAAGACCTCCTGCCCGTATGGGATCGCTGGGACGCCCTGCCCGGGCCGGCACAGCGTGCAGCCTGGCAGGAAACCGACGCGCGCCATCTGCACCTGCTGGACGGGCTCACCACCGACCAACGCGAGAGTCTTCGCGTGCCGTACTTCAGCGGTCTGCTCGGCCTCGCCGGCTATGCCGGATACCGGCTCTCCGAACAGTCCTTGCACGCCTGGGACATCACGGTGGCCCTGACCCCGGCCTCGACGATTCCCGCGCAGGAGGTGGAACTCCTGTGGCAGCGTGTCGACCTGGTGGCCACCCGCTTCCGGGACGCGGAAAGCCTGTCCCGGCTCGGCCCCCGCCAGTTCGCGGTGGAAGTCACCGATCCGCAGCGCATGTTGCTGCTCGATCTGGACACCGAACTGCACATCTACCCGTGCGAGCCCGCCGAACCGGCCGGAACCGTGTCGGGGACCGCCGAGGCGGTGCTTCGGCTGGTCTACGGCCGCAATAGGCCACAGGACGGTGTCACGGTCACCGGCGCCGCCACGCTCGACGATCTTCGATCGCTGTTCCCCGGATACTGAACCCATCCACACAGCCCCGCCAAGGCGCCGCCGGGAAGCAGATCCCCGGCGGCGCCGATCGGCGTGAGGCCATGCGCCCCGCACACGCCTTGAGGAGACCCGAAGCCGTGATTTCCAGAAGAGTGCTGATCTCCGGCGCTTCACGAGGCATCGGCCGCGCGCTGGCCGACCGCCTGGACGCCGCCGGCCACCGCCCCGTCGGGCTGGCCCGCTCGGCCCCACCGGACTTCCCCGGCGACTTCCACACCGTCGACCTCGCCGACCGCGCTGCCACCGCGCGCACCCTCGACGCCGTCCTGCTCGGCGGGGCCGTCGATGCCGTGGTCAACAACGTCGGGATCGTCCGCCCCGCCCCGCTGCCCGCCGTCGGTCTGGACGACCTGCAGGCCGTGTACGACCTGACGGTCCGCACCGCCGTACAGCTGACCCAGGCGGTGCTGCCCGGCATGACCGCGCAACGCTGGGGACGGATCATCCAACGTCACCAGCCTGGTCACCGTCGGCCTGCCCGAGCGCACCTCGTACGGCGCCGCCAAGGCCGCGCTGGACTTCTGCACGCGTGCCTGGGCGGGCGAGCTCGCCGGCGCGGGGATCACCGTCAATTCGGTTGCCCCCGGGCCGACCGAAACCGAGCTGTTCCGTGAGAACAACCCGCCCGGATCGCCCGGTGAGGCCCGCTACCTCGCCGGTGTCCCGGCCGGTCGGCTGGCCCAGCCCCGGGAACTCGCCGCCGCCGTCTGCTTCCTGCTCTCCGATGACGCCGGGTTCATCACCGGCCAGATCTTGCGCGTCGACGGCGGCGCGAGCGTGGGATGACTGATCCGACGGCGAAGCGCCCCGCGTCCTGGACGACCAGGACGCG
>NZ_JBEPBF010000240.1:0-6878 GCF_040298985.1 Streptomyces sp. NPDC001093
AGCTACCTTGCCGGCCTCCACCTCCGTGCCTCGATGATCTGGATCAACGACCTCCTGAAGACGACTGGTTGATCACAACATCACACAGGCCCTAGCACCAGCAGCTGTGGCGACGCTCCATGCCGGCCGAGATGACCCCGTAGGCGGGCGGCTCAGGTTCGCATCGTCCTGGCTGGTCAGGCGTCGTCGCGCAGGTGGGCGAGCCCGCTGAGAAGGAGTTCGAGTCCGAAGGAGAACTCGTCCTCGATCGGAACGGGCATCGACCCGGCGACGGTAACCGTGGCCGGGAACAAGGCTGGATCGACGCTCTGGAAGACGGCGGACACTTGTGCGTCCGCGAGTTGCCCGCCGCCGCCATGACCGTTGACCTGTATGGCGAATCCGAGGACGTAGCGGGAGAGGGTGGCAAACGCGTGCGCGGCCAGTCGCGGCGGGAAGCCGCTGTCGAGCAGTGCCGCGACACAGTGCTCCCGCAGCGCCATGGCGTTCGGCCCCAGGGGTATCTCTTCGACCATCAGGCGCGCCGCGTTCCGGTGCCGGGCCAGGGCCTCGAACATGGTGTGCGCGACCGTCCGCAGCGCTTGCTGCCAGCCCATCGCGAGGAGTTCGTCGCCATTCAGTTCCACGGCGCCGAACATGCGGTCTACGACATGGGCGACCAGCGCTGCCCGGTTGTCGAAATGCCGGTACAGCGTCGCCGTGCCCGAGCCCAGGCGCTGGGCCAGTGTCCGCATCGAGAGCGCGTCGGCCCCTTCATCGTCCACGATCTGCAGTGCGGTGGAGACGATGCGCTCCAGCGGCACGGGCGGACGCCCTGGGCGCCGAGCCGATGCCGTGGCCGCTCGCATAGGACCAGCTGGTGCCACTGAACGCCCACCTCCTCGGCTAGAACCATAACAGCAACACCGTATCCATTTTGGAGATCGCCGGTTGGGCATGGAGTGGCGGCGCCCTCTTCGATCCACCCACCGGTGACCGCTCCTATGGAGTTCGACGGCGGGCGGGTGAACGCCAAGGACTGATGTTCCAAGAGCGAGGTCTCGCGGATCTGCCAGGACCTGGACTGTCAGCTCGCTGCATTCCGCAGCCGCCATTTGAAGCATGTCCGGTTCCCGTACGTGTACCTGGACGCGACCTGCTGCATAGCCCGTGTCGAGCACCAGATCGTGTCGCGGGCGGTGGTGATCGCCACCGGGATCACCGAGGACGGCGGCCGCGAGGTGCTGGGAATGATGGTCGGCGACAGCGAGACCCAGGTGTTCTGGACTCAGTTCCTGCGCTCCCTGCGCGAGCGCGGCCAACCAGCTCAGCACCGTCCGCGACTGCGAACCCTTGCCGCCGTGTCCGGCAGCGGACAGCCCAGCGCGTCAAGATCCGCCAGGGCCGCTGGTGACAACTATCGCGCTTCGGCACAGCAGCTCACGGCCGCCTGCGGCAGCCACCATCCTCAGGCCGCCGGCCAAGCGCGCACTGACGGGGTGGGGCCGTCCGCCTCACCGTTCAGGGGGCGATCGGGTCCGGGCGCTTGTCTGGGTGGGCGGCCGTGACGTACTTCATGGCTGTGGCCTTGCCCAGGCCGAACAGCCGCATCAGGTGGACCGGGTCGGCTGTGTGGCGGGCTTCGTCGTAGATGCGGTCCTCGCGCAGTCGGCGCGCGGGGAGGCCGGCGCGTTCGAACACGGTCTTGGTGACCTCGGTGCTGAGCATCGGCTTGGTGGGGTCGGTGGCAGAGACGCGGCTCACGAGGAGGTGCGGGTTCGTGGTCCGTGGCCAGCTGTGATGGCGCTGCCGCAACCAGGCGGTGGCCAGGGCGGTGGTGATCTCTTCGAGGTAGATGTAGTGGTCGGCGCGTCCGGGGCGGCGGACGCGCAGTCGTCCCCGGGCTCGGTCGAGGTCGTCCAGGAGCAGGCGCGGCAGGTTTTCGTGCGTGAGGGCGTGGATGGCCACGAGGGCGATGATCAGCTGGCTTCGGGCGTCCTCGACGCGGGTCAGGAGACCCTTGAGGGTGTCGCTCGGCAGCCGGGCCGGGAGCCGTGGAGCGGTGGTCAGGGTGATGTGGCGGACGGGGTCGCGGAAGATCTTGCGTTCGCGGCGCAGCGCGCGAAAGAGCGACCGGAGCGGGGGGTGAACCGAATGCCGGCGGGCGGCTTCGGTCTCATCGAGGACGGCGGTGATGTGGCTGCTGGTGATCTCCCGGAGGTCCGTGATCCCCTCGGCTGCCCAGGCGTTCAGGACCGGGGCGGTGTTGCATACGTAGACGTAGACGGTCCCGCAGGCCAGGGCGGGACTGGGGCGGGAGCCCAGGCCGAGCAGGACGTCGATCCACAGGTGGACCGCGCCGTCGAACGGTGCGGGCAGGGAGTCAGCCAGGCGTCGGGCGCGGGCCAGCTCGGCGCTCCGTGCCGGGGCGGCTTCCAGCAGCTCCCGTTCCCGGAGGAAGTGGATGACGCGGCGTCCGTTGTGGTGGCCGCTGAGCGCTGCGATGGCGGTGACGTCCCGCTCCCGCAGCGGGGCCCGGCCCCCGAGGTGGGCCAGCAGGATCCGCAGGGTGCGCAGGCTGCCTGTGCCAGCCCGGCGGGGATCGACGTCGTGGCTGCGCAGGTAGTCGGCGAAGGCGCGCAGGAGGTCCTGCGAGTCGGGGTCGAGGGCGTACTCGTTGCCGGGGTCGAGTCGGTCCCAGGCCCTGGGCGGCTCGTCGAAGAGAGGCAGCTGTGCGGGGTCGGCCGGGTGCGGGGTGGTGGGGCGGTCGGCACGTGCGGCGGCCAGGATCTGCTTCTTCTTGGTGCGGAAGCGGCCGTTGGGGCCGCCCGGCTGGCGGCTCCTGATCGTCAGGCCGAGGCTGCGGCCGAGCCACAGCTGATCTCCTCCGGCCAGGGCGGCGCCGCTGAGGTCACTCTCGTACTCCCGCACCACCAGCGTGCAGAAGCGGCAGAGCCCGGCCCGGACCGGCAGGTGCCGGCGGCAGCGAGTGCAGTCGGCGAGCGTGGGATGGTCGCGCCGCCATCCGGAGCAGCCGATGCACAGCCTCGCGCGATCGTTGCCCCATGCCAGGCAGTGGGCGCAGCTCCCGTCGCCGTAGTCCCTCCAGCGCGACACAGCCGGTCCTCTCAGTTCGGAGGCAGCGCGCGGCGGCGGCCGTCGCTGCCGGGTTTGGGGATCGGCCGGACCGGGCCCGCGGGCCCGCCTTGTCCGGCGGCGGGGCGCTCGGCGTCGGCGGGCTGTGCGGTGGCGACCGGCTCGGCTTCCATCAGGTCCGCGACGGTGCACTCAAGTGCCGTGCAGATCATGTCGAGGTCTTCGAGGCGGACCGTGATCGGAGTGTTCGACCATAGGGCCGCGACCTTACTCAGCGACGGGTTGAAGCCCACCTCGCGGAAAGCGGCCAGCAGTTGGGTAGGCCGCCAGATGTCACGGCGGGCCGCGACCCAGCGCAGGTTCCACTTCATCGGTTCACGACCCCAGGCTCAGCCGGCGAACAGCTCGCCGGGAAGATTCGAGGCTGCGCAACTCCGGGTCGCCCTTCGCGGTGGCGAGGTAGCCGACCGTGGTCGTCGCCCAGGTATGCCCCAGCAGGACCTGAACGTCCCACAGCGGCAACCCGGCCTCGTAGTTGTGGGTGGCGCAGGCGTGCCGCAGCAGGTGCGGGAACAGGTTGGTCACCGGGCCCTTGAGGTGGGCCCGGCCGGCGTCCTTGAGGACCTTGCGGAAGGTGTCCGGGGTGATCGCGGGCGCCACCGGCAGATTCAGGGCGGCCACCGCGCCGGGGATCCTCTCGGACGGGAACAGCGGCGCGTACGGGTCAGTCGGGTCGTCGCGGAACTCCCCGCGGACCTCCTCGACGTACCACCACAGCAGAGTCCGGCCCTCCTCGAACAGGTACGCCTCACGGTCGCGGGGGCCGGAGCCCTTCGCGCCCTTGCCGCGGACGAGGAAGCGGCCCCACTGGCCGTTCTCTCAGTGCACGTCACCGATCCGGACCCCGCACAGCTCGGCCGCCCGCACCCCGGAAATGTAGGTGATCTTGCTCATGACGTAGTTCCGGACGGCCACCGGGTACTTGCGGGCGGCCGGCAGCGCCGCACGCCAGGCGGCGAAGAAGTCCCTCGTTGCCGCGGCCGACGGCGGCACCCGCAGCCCGACATCGCCCTGCCGCCTGACGCCAGGCGCTTCGATACAACGGTGATCCGGGCATTTTAGGATCGGCCGGGTCGATTCGGGGGATCGTGGGTGTCGGCCTGGGCGGGTGGGCAGGGTGATGTCGGTACGCGATCCCGGGTGCGGGCACGGCTCGGGTGGTGTCGTGCCATGGCCTTGGAGAGGGACGGCGTGGGGCACTTCACGCGGAGCGGGGAGGACGGTAGCACCGGCGCGCAGGAGCACTGGCTGCAGCGGGGCGAGGCTCGGAAGGTGGCATTCGACCGGGCGGAGTTCGTCGACGATTACGCGGTGCTGCGATGGGATACCGCTCGGGGTGGTATCGGGCTGGTGCACTCACTGGTCGGTGGCAACGCCAGCTGTCAGATAGTCATTCGGGCCCTGCGCCGGCACTACGGCGACCGCTTAGCCAACCGGTACGCGTGCGTTGCTGTGGCGCAGACCAGCACACAGGTGACCCAGCCGTATGTGCCCCAGCTCCTGGCCCGCGACATCGGCGTATCGGGCAAGGAATACGAGACGAGCTGGGCCGAGCTGGCGGGAGTGCTCGGGCAGCCGGCGCCGTACTGGTTCCATCACGTGCGCGACTGTGACACGTTCGCTGCCTGGCGGCCGGGCGCGCCGCCGGCGATTGTCCCGGCCCACGACATCGTCACGCCGGTCAAGGCGCTGGTGGAACTCGCTGCGGATGAGCCGGACGGCTCCCCGGCCGCCGAGGTGTGCTGGTACCTCGCCCGGGAGATCCGCCGGCGCGGCCACGCCTCGGTCACGCGCAACATCACCGAGCTGCGCAAGAACGCCGCCGATGGCGGCGACGGCGCCCACCTGGTCCTCGGCGCGGTGCCTGCCCCGCTCATGCGCCCTGCCCCGCAGGAGCCGACCGAGATGGTCCGCCGCGCCGGCTGGCTGGCCATCACCGAACGCCGAGACGTCCTCGCCCACCGAGTAGCGGACTTCGCCCAGCGTTGGGACGGCGGCCAGGACTGGCACACAGGAGCCGTCACCAACCTCGACCCACACTCCTGCACCACCACCCACGAATGGGCCCAGCGCCTGGTCCCCGCAGAGCCCGACCAGCCGCCCACCGTCCTGGAGAAACACCTCCTGGACAACCTCCGCGGAACCGACACCGATGCCCTTCTCCACGATCCCGTCGCCGGCGTCCCCGTCCTGCACCATGCCCCGGACACCATCAACGCCAGGTTGGTCACCTACGCCCTGCAGCGCCTGCCCACCAGCTCGCCACTCGCCGCCCTCATCCTCAGCGACAACAACTGCTGGATCCGCACCCAGGACGGCACGCTGTGGCTCGCCCCGGAGCGCAAGGGCTGGGGGATCGGCTACGGCTACTCAGGCAACGGATGCCACGCCCTCGCCGACCTCGTCGCCGCTCTCCTCGAGGACATCTCCACACCCGCGGCCCGCCACAGCGACCCTGATGCGCCGCGCGGCCTGTTCCAACTGCTCCGAGATACCGCCTCGGACGGCGCGACCACCTACACCCGGGCCCAGCTGCTCGCCGCCCAGGCCAGGTGACGGCGACAGACCCACTGTCCGCTGCACCTCGTTGATCCAAGGGCGGCAGCTTCTGTGCACCGACGAGGACCGGACACCGAGGCCAGTGCCATTTTCTGGCCTCGGCTGCGCCTGTCCGGACGGCGTCCCCGGACTGGGCGAGGCGGCCGCCTGGTAGCCGTCGCGTCCACTGCCCCGACCGTTTCCTGCACTGCTGCGATCGGGTGTCTGTCGTCATGCCCAGGGCTACGCAGATCGCTTACTGCCGGGCCGTGGCCTGTTCGTCAAGGGCGGTCACGGTGGCGGCTTTGCCGTCCTGCAGTTGCTGAAGGCGCTTGAGCGTCGCGACGAGCATGGCCTGTGTGCCCGAGGGGTCGCCTGCGGTGCCGCCTTCGATGCGTACCCGGATGTTGACCTTGCCCGAGCGGACGTACCCGTAGACGGAGTCGTCGCTGAGTCCGGGGTTGATCACCAGTGTGTTTTCGTCGCCCACCGGCTTTTTGGGGGTCTGCTGCTTGCTGGTCTCGTTGCCCTTCCACGTCGTGTACTGGCGGTGGGCGTCGTCGGCTGATTTGAAGAGGCAGATCTCTATGTACGCCATGTCGTTCGTGGACCCGTTGTACTCGTACGCGGAATCGCCGCCGCGGACCCACCCCGCCGGCGCGGACTTGGCGTCCTCTGTGCCATTGCAGTACTGCCCTTCCGTCACCGACTTGTCGCCGTGAAGGGACCAGCCGGGAAGTGTCTCGCCGTCGCCGAGCAGGGCCTGCGTGATCTGGGCCTGGGGGAGTTCCTTCGTGATCGGCTTCGGGGCAGGAGCGGAGACCGGCTCATCGCCATTCTGCGTGGTGCCGGGGGCGGGAGCCGGCTTGTCGCTGCTGGAGGAGCAGGCGGTGAGCGTGGCAATTCCGACAAGGGCAGCTACGAGGGTGAGGCGTGCACGTGACATGCACACAGCCTATCCACTGTTGATCATCAAGCTGTGGGGCTTTCCGCGAGGGCGCGCCCGCGCCGCGGCTCCCATGGGCGTATGCACGTTCGGTTATCTTTTCGCCCCACCTCTACCGCTGTGGCCGGATCAGGTGCGTGATCCATCCACCCCCCGACGCAGTAGGGCCTTCCCCCGTGATGGTGGACACGCTTCGTTGATCACGCGGCGAGCGTGAGCTTAGCCGCGTGGTGTCGGCGTTCGTATTCGTTGGGGCTGA
>NZ_JBEPBF010000241.1:0-6741 GCF_040298985.1 Streptomyces sp. NPDC001093
CTCGCGGTGAGCGAGGCCCGCGACGGCGGCGGCCGGGAACCGGTCCCGGTGTAACACCTGTCCGGCACTCACAGGGCCTTGTCCTACCGGGCCTTCAGGTAGTCCGGCAGCTCGACGCCCGGCGCCAGGTCGGCGTTGGGGACCGGCGCGCCGTAGCCCTTCTGCAGCGGGACGACCCCGGACCAGTGCGGCAGGCCGAGGTCCTCCGGCTCGTCGTTCGCGTCGCCGGTGCGGAGCTTGGCCGAGACCTGGTCCAGGTCCAGCCGGATCACCGAGGTGGCGGCCAGCTCCTTCTTGTTCGCGGGCCGGGAGTCGGCGGCGCGGCCCGGCACGACGTGGTCCACCAGCGCGTCCAGGGCCAGCCGCCGCTCCTCGGGGTCGGTGACCTGGCGCGCGATGCCGTGCACCACCACGGAGCGGTAGTTGATGGAGTGGTGGAAGGCGGAGCGGGCCAGCACCAGCCCGTCCACGTGGGTGACCGTCAGGCACACCGGCAGACCCGGGTCGGCCTCGCCGGTCATCCGCAGCGGGCGGGAACCGGTGGATCCGTGCACGTACAGCCGCTCGCCGACCCGGCCGTACAGGGTCGGCAGCACCACGGGGGCGCCGTCGCGGACGAAGCCGAGGTGGCAGACGTACCCCTCGTCGAGTATCGCGTGCACCAGTTCCCTGTCGTACGACGCCCGGTCCGCGGAGCGCGTGGGCACGGTGCGGTCGGTCGGGGTGTAGGCGGCGGCCTGGGTTTCCTCGGTCGTCCCCGGCATGACGGTTCCTCCATGGGCGAGCAACGGCGATCTGGCGATCGGTATTGCACTACGGCATTGCACTAGTGCAAAATGTTCTTTGTGCTAGGAGAGTATCCCATCGAAGGGGGCGGCGCAGCCGAGATCGCGGCCAGCGTCGAGCGCGCGGTCGGTGCCGGTGAGCTGCGGCCGGGTCAACCCCTGCCCCCCATGAGGGAGTTGGCGACCCGACTGGGCGTGAACCCGAACACCGTGGCGGCCGCCTACCGCACCCTGCGCGAGCGCGGGGTGATCGAGACGGCCGGTCGCCGGGGCAGCCGGGTCCGGTCCAAGCCGGCCACCACAGGCCGCGAGGAACTGCGCGTGGAGGTCCCCGCCGGGGGCCGTGACCTGGCGGCGGGCAACCCCGACCCGGCCCTGCTGCCCCGCCTGGCCCCGGCCCTCGCCGCGGCGGCGGAGGAGGGCGACCGGCGGCCCGTCCTCTACGGCGACGACCCGGTCGACCCGGAGCTCGTCCGCACGGCCCGCGCCGAACTCGACGCCGACGGCGTCCCGGCGGGCGAGACGACCGTGACGTCCGGGTCCCTCGACGCCATCGAGCGCGTCCTCGCCGCGCACCTCAGACCGGGTGACGCGGTCGCCGTCGAGGACCCCGGCTGGGGCAGCGTCCTCGACCTGGTCCCGGCGCTGGGCCTGCGCACGCTCCCGGTCGGCATGGACGACGACGGACCACGCCCCGAAGACCTGAGGCGGGCCCTGGAGTCCGGGGCTCGCGCGCTGATCGTCACCGACCGCGCGCAGAACCCGACCGGTGCCTCGGTGACGGCCCCACGCGCGCGTGCCCTGCGCGCGGTCCTGCGCGACCACCCCCGAACCCTGCTGATCGAGGACGACCACGGCCACGGGATCGTCGACCTCCCGCTGCACCCCCTCGCGGGCGTCACCCACCACTGGGCCGTCGTCCGCTCCGCCTCCAAGGCCTACGGCCCCGACCTGCGCGTGGCGGTCGTCACCGGTGACCCGGTCACCGTCGACCGGGTACGCGGCCGCCAGCGCCTCGGTCCGGGCTGGGTGAGCCTGCTGCTGCAGCGGGCCGTGGCCCGGCTGTGGTCCGAGGGTGCGGTGGACCGGGTGAGGGTGGCGCAGGCGTACGGTGCCCGGCGGGACGCGCTGGTGGGCGCGCTGGCCGAACGCGGAGTCGCCGCCCACGGCCGCAGCGGCATGAACGTGTGGGTGCCGGTCCCCGACGAGACCGGCGCGGTGGCCCGGCTGCTGCAGGCGGGCTGGGGGGTCGCGCCGGGGGCCCGCTTCCGCCTCGACAGCGGTCCGGCGATCCGCATCACGATCTCGGCGCTCACGGAGCGGGACATCGAGTCCGTGGCCGACGCGGTGGCGGCAGCGGTACGACCGTCACCGGCGCGCGTCTACGGCTAGCGGCAAGTGGACAAGGGGCGCGGGGAGCGGCGCGACAGGCCACAACGGACCGGCACTCGCGCACGCAACCTCACGCCCCAGCCCCCCAGGCGCTCTTCCCCCGCACTCGCGTGAGCGCTACGCGCTCTTCCGCCGCACCTGGGTGAGCGCGGCCCCCGCGAGAACGATCACCGCACCCACCGGTGTGGTCCACCGCAACGACTCCCCGAGAACGGCCACACCCGCACCCGTGGCGATGACCGGAATGAAGTAGGTGACCATCTGCGCGGTGGTGGGCCCGACTTCGGCGACCAACCCGTACTGGATCAGCACCGCCAGTCCCGTGCCCAGTGCCCCCAGCGCGGCGATCGCGAGCAGCGGAACGAGCGGGAAGTGCGCGGGGAAGCTGGTGAACAACGGTGTCACAGCGGCCAGTTGAAGCGCAGCGAGCATCAGCTGCGCGCCCGTCATCGACAGGTGGGAGTTGCCCGTCCCGGCCAGCGTCCGCCGGACGTAGATCCAGCCCACGGGGTAGCTCAGCGAGGCCAGCAGCGCCATGGCCGTACCCCTGGCGTCGAGCCCGTGGAAGCCCTGCCACGCGCCCAGGACCGTGAGGACCCCGAGGAAGCCGAGGCCGAGGCCGGCCACGCGGACCCGGGTCGGCCGGTCCTCGGAGAGCGCGACCAGGGACAGGGCCATGCCCCACAGGGGCGAGGTGGCGTTGCAGATGCCGGCCAGCGTGGACGGGATCGTCAGCTCGGAGTAGGCGAAGAGGGAGAACGGCAGGGCGTTCAGGAAGAACGCGGCGACCGCCAGGTGGCCCCAGAGCCGGGCGCCGCGCGGCAGCCTCTCCCGCTTGACCGCCATCGCCGCCGCCAGTACCGCCGTACCGAACACCAGACGCCCGAGGGTGACCTGGAAGGGTGCGTAGCCCTCCGTGCCCACCTTGATCAGCAGGAAGCTGAAGCCCCAGATCAGGGACAGCGCGCCGAAGCGGAGCCGCCAGTCGAGGCGGGGGCGGGGCCGGGTGGGGGAGGCGGACTGGGTTCTGCTCGCGGTGACCGTGCTCATGACCTCAACGATGCTGCAGGCAACCTCGTAGCACAATCTAGTTTTCTCACTGAGTACCTCTTAGAATCACTAACATGTTGAATCTGGAGCGCCTGCGTACCCTGGACGCCCTCGCCCGGCATGGCTCGGTGAGCGCCGCCGCGGACGCGCTGCACGTCACCACGTCCGCCGTCTCCCAGCAGCTGGGCAAGCTGGAGCGCGAGATCGGCCAGCGGCTGCTCGCCAAGAACGGCCGCGGAGTGCGGCTCACGGACGCCGGCCGGCTGCTGTCGGAGCACGCCGCACGCATCCTGTCGCAGGTCGAACTCGCCGAGTCGGACCTGGAGGCACATCGCGGGCAGGTCGTCGGCGAACTCAGGCTGTCCGCGTTCCCGACCGCCGCTCGCGGGCTCTTCCCGGTCGCGCTCGGGGCGCTGCGGGCCGAACACCCCGGGCTGCGGGTGCGCTCCAGCGAGCTCGAGCCGGAGCAGGGCATCGCCGGCGTCGTCCGCGGTGATCTGGACCTCGCGGTGGTCCTGGACTGGTACAACAAGCCGATGCCCGTGCCCGACGGCCTGGTCAAGGCACCCCTGCTGGACGACCCGGCCGAGGTCGCCATGCCGGCCGGGCACCGGCTCGCCGAGCGGGACGAGGTGGACCTCACCGAGTTCGCCGAGGACGAGTGGATCACCTGGGGCGAGGGCGAGTTCTGCCACGAGTGGCTGATGTTCACGCTGCGGTCCAAGGGCGTCGAGCCGATCGTCGGCCACCGCGCGGGCGAGACCCACACCCAACTCGGCCTGGTCGCCGCCGGACTGGGTGTGTGCATCGCGCCGCTGCTGGGCCGGCACCCGGTCCCGGACGGCGTGGTCCTCGCGCCGCTCAAGCAGCGGGTGCGCCGGCACGTGTACGTGGTCTGGCGAGCGGACGCCGACCGCCGCCCGTCGATCCGGGCGGCGGTGGAGGCCCTGCGCGCGGCCGCGCAGCAGGTCGGCTGAGCCCTACGGCGACCCCAGCTTGCGGAAGTCCCAGGAGACGATCTTCTCCGGGGTCAGCCGCGCCCAGGCGTGGCGGCCGTCGTGCGGCATCTCGTCCAGGCCGAAGTTCTTCCGCGCGAACAGCGTCTCGGGCGTGTCGAGTTCGGCGCACAGCTCACCGGTGCGCGGCGCCTCGCCCACGAACTCCACCCGGCCGGACAGTTCGACGCCGCGCAACTGGTCGTACTCCTCGCCCGAGTCGACCACCACGGCCACCCGCGGATCGCGGCACAGCTGCGCCCAACGCCTGCTGCGCACCACCGAGTACAGCCACAGCGAAGTGCTGTCCCAGGCGAACCACAGCGCGCTGACATGCGGGGTGCCGTCCGCCGAGACGGTCGCGACCCGGCAGGTGCGCTGACTGGTGAGGAACTCGTCCAGCTCGCCGGGCGTCATCATGATCTTCCGGCCCCGGCGCTGCTGAGTGACGGTCATGCGGCCCCCTCTTCTCCCACGTCGTGCCAGAGAACTATCGTGTCCAGGTGATCCTCTGACATCACGTCAGAAAAGAAAACGGGTCGGCTGCGATACGGCCCGGGTTGGAACGGCCCGTCTTCGAAGGGGGCGCGCGCCATGCCGTCGTACGTACAGCTCAGCGAACTCCTCGACCCCGTGAGCACTGTCCTGCTCACCGTGGAATGCCAGCAGGGGGTCGTCGGCCCGGACAGCGCCCTGCCCGAACTCGCCCGCGAGGCCCGCTCCTCCGGCGCGCTGCGCAATGTGGCCCGGCTGGTCGCCGCCGCCCACGAGACCGGAGTCCAGGTCGTCCACGCGCTCGCCGAGCGCCGCCCGGACGGCCGGGGCGCGAGCCGCAACGCCCGGCTGTTCCGGGCCGCCGAACGGCTGCCCGTGCAGCAGCTGTCGGGCACCACCGCGGTGCGCGTCGCGCCGCCCATCGAGGTCACCGAGGAGGACTTCGTCGTACGGCGGCTGCACGGTCTGTCACCGATCCACGGCACCGACGTCGACGCCCTGCTGCGCAACCTCGGCTGCCGCACGCTGGTCGTCACCGGTGTCTCCGCCAATGTGGCGATACCCAACGCCGTGTTCGACGCGGTCAACCTGGGCTACACCGCCGTCGTCCCGGCCGACGCCGTCGCGGGGGTGCCCGCCGACTACACTCCCGCGATGATCCGGCACACCCTCGCGCTGGTCGCCACGGTCTCGACCACCGACGAGGTGCTCGCCTGTCTCCAACGGCCGCGCGGGCGGGCGTGAGACGGCTCAGGCCAGCTTGATCTCGTCGCCGGAGACGGTGATCTTCGCCGCGGGCAGCGGCTGGGTCGCGGGCCCCTGCTTCACACTGCCGTCCTCGGCGGAGAAGTGGCTGTTGTGGCACGGGCACACGATCACGCCGTTCGCCACGCTGCCCACGGCACACCCCTGGTGGGTGCACTTGGACGAGAACGCCTTGTACTGGCCCGCCGCCGGCTGGGTCACCACGACACCCTGGTCCTTGAAGACCTTGCCACCGCCCTCGGGGATGTCGGAGGTCTTGGCGAGCGCGGTGCCGCCGGCGGAGCCACCGCTGTTCTGCGAGGAACCGGTTGAACCGGTGGTTCCGGAGGAACCGGTGGAGCCGGTGGAGCCGGTTGTTCCGGAGGAACCGGCCCCGGTGTTCGCCGTGTCGGACGAGTTGTCGCCCGAACCGCAGGCGGTCAGCGCGGCGGCGAGGCCCGCCGCTCCGGCCGCCGCCACGACGGTACGGCGGGCGGGTCCGGTGGCCGGCTGGGGCGATGCGCTGGTCATGTGGGGCTTCCCTTCCGCGGAGCTTTTCGTGATCCGTCCAGGGGTACGGCGCCCGGGCGCCACCCGTTCAGACGGGCACCCAGATCCTTGCCGTCCGGGCATGAAATGGCCGTAAGCCACAGCTGTCGGTCTGCTGTCGGCCCCACCCCGTCCGGCCTGTCGGCCCCACCCCAGTAACCTGGGGCGATGCTCAAGGAAGTCACCGCGACCCGCTACATCGCGCCTCTGCGTGAGGGGGGCTCGCTGCCGGGGCTCGTCGAGGCCGACGACTTCGGGACCTACGTCCTGAAGTTCACCGGCGCCGGACAGGGCCGCAAGACACTGGTCGCCGAGGTGGTGTGCGGCGAGCTCGCCCGCCGCCTCGGACTCCGGATGCCCCGGCTGGTCACCGTCCGGCTGGATCCGGTGCTCGGTCTCGGCGAACCCGAACAGCAGGTCCAGGACCTGCTCAGGTCCAGCGGCGGCACCAACCTCGGCATGGACTTCCTCTCCGGTGCCCTCGGCTACGACCCGCTCGCCTTCCCGGTGAGCCCCTCGGAGGCCGGCCGGATCGTCTGGTTCGACGCGCTGATCAACAACGTGGACCGGTCCTGGCGCAATCCCAACCTCCTGGTGCACCGCGGCGAGCTCTGGCTCATCGACCACGGCGCGACCATGATCTGGCACCACAACTGGCCCTCCGCCGAGGCCTCGGCGGCCCGCCCCGCCGACGCCTCCCACCCCGCCCGCGCCCGCGTGGCCCCGGCCCT
>NZ_JBEPBF010000242.1:0-6533 GCF_040298985.1 Streptomyces sp. NPDC001093
CCGATACGAACGCAAGGCCGAACACTTCCTGGCCTTCACCGCCATCGCCTGCAGCCTCATCTGCTACCGCAGACTCACCAAATGAGACGACGTCTTAGAGGGAGCAGCGGCCCCGGCCCTTGGACGTGACTACGGCGTGAGCCGGTTCGGGCCACGGAACAGGAAGGTGGCCTCCCGGATCGAGTCGAGGCCGAGCATCACCATTAGGACCCGCCCGAGCCCCATGCCCAGACCGCCATGCGGTGGACACCCGTACCGGAAGGCGTTCAGGTAGTCCTGCATCGGCTCGGTGCTCATGCCCTTCTCCACAGTCTGCTTCAAGAGCACGTCGTAGCGGTGCTCGCGCTGCGCACCCGTCGTGACCTCCAGTCCCTTCCACAGCAGGTCGAAGCTGAGCGTCACACCCGGGTTGTCCGCCGGCCGCATGTGGTAGAAGGGCCGGGTGCTCGTCGGGTAATGGGTGACGAACACCCACTCGTGTCCCGTCTGCTCCTTGATGTACGCGGCGATACCGCGCTCACCCTCCGGGTCCAGGTCCTCCTTCACGCCGGCCGGGTCCCAGCCCCTGGCCCGCAGGATCTCCTGTGTCTCGGCCATCGTGATCCGAGGGAACGGCATCGCCGGCACCGCGACCTCGACACCGAACGTCTCCTGGGTCGCCTCACCGTGCGCATCGACGACCTTGGCGACGGCATGCGCGAGCATCTGCTCCTCGAACGCCATCACATCCTCGACCCCGTCGATCCACGCCAACTCCACGTCCACACCGGTGAACTCGGTGGCGTGCCGCGAGGTGAACGATGGCTCAGCGCGGAAGACAGGCCCGATCTCGAAGACCTTGTCGATGCCTGCCGAGATCGCCATCTGCTTGAAGAACTGAGGCGACTGCGCCAGGTAGGCGGAGCGGTCGAAATAGCCGAGCTTGAACACTTCAGCGCCGGACTCCGAGGCCGTTCCCATCAGCTTCGGGGTGTGCATCTCGGTGCACCCTTGCCGATAGGCGTACTCGCGCATCCCTTGCTCGAACGTGGTCTGCACAGCGAACAGCAACTGCGCCTGGGGCCGGCGTCGTACGTCCAGGAACCGCCAGTCCATCCGGTGTTCGAGTCCGGTCTGCTCGTCGATGGGCAGTGGCGTCTCTGCTCGGTTCAGAACCTCGACCGAATCCGGGATGATCTCCAGGCCGCCGAGCTTCACGATCGAGTTGTCGACCACGCGACCGGTGATCCGGACCGCCGACTCCGGCGTGAGTCCCTCCAGTGCAGCCTCAACCTTGTCGTCTTCGCCGCCGCGCCTGTGGGTGACCTGCACCATCCCAGTGCGGTCGCGCACGACGACAAATTGCATCTTGCTCTGCAGGCGGAGAGTGTTCACCCAGCCCGACACAGAAACGGTCTGCCCGACATGTTCTCGCAGGCCAGACACCAGTACACGGCTAGTCGTGTGGATCATCGCAGCCCTCCCAGGGGCGTCGTCATGATCCCTTGGGGGCGCGGACGAGAAGGGTACTCGCGGTGCCACCGCGCCTTTACCGCAACTCGGAGAGCTACGGCCTCATTCGTGCCCGATGACGGGGGCCAGCCGGCGGGGCATTGGACCTCCTTGCGAGGCCGTTCCTCCCCGCGCTCGGGAGGGTCTTCACCCGGGGCGCAAGGCCGCCTTCCCAGCTACCAGCGGCTCTCTCTGCTCGCGTGATCCCGCGGCTACTCGTCTCCTTCAACGCGTTGCTGCCGAGCATAGCGGGGCGGGCACTGATTCGACAGCAAGATCACACCAATGAGTCAGCTGGTCACCCCTCGGCCATCGCTTGCGGCCTGCCGTGCTCTCCCGCCCCTTTGCTGCACCGGACTTGCCTGCGGTGTACAGCCGTGCGGGGACGTCGGCCGGGCCGCGTCGGAAGCGGGGGCGGCGATCACCGGCTGGCTGATCTGGTTGATTCAGCGATGAGCCCGCCCGTCCGCTGAGACAGCCGCCTGTGAGGAGCCGGGGGCACCGTTGAACTCTGGCTCCCCGGTTTCGAGCACGCGGAGCAAGGAGGCGGTGACGACACGTGTCCCACGGCCGATGCGTAGCACGCGGCACGGGAACTCCCCGCGGCGAACTAGGTCGTAGCCCTTCGCCCGCGAGAA
The DNA here is from genome assembly GCF_040298985.1 of Streptomyces sp. NPDC001093. Classification (NCBI taxonomy): domain Bacteria; kingdom Bacillati; phylum Actinomycetota; class Actinomycetes; order Kitasatosporales; family Streptomycetaceae; genus Streptomyces; species Streptomyces sp. NPDC001093. The sequence goes on from NZ_JBEPBF010000242.1 coordinate 2,130, forward strand.
CCCGAACGCCCTGGAAGCATCTTCCACGCTCCCCGTGCCATCCCAGGTTGCGCGGATGTGAGCAGGGCTAAACCGAGGGGCCAGAGTCTCGTCGATCTTTGTGTGCATTCACGTTCTTTCGTCTTGGCGGCGGGTGCCCGGTGCCGGACCTACGAACGCCACACGCGGCAGGTGACCGGGGTGTGATCAATACTCCGCGATATTGCCGGTTTGGCTAACCGGCGATTAGGAGCTATGTTGCCTGCTTCTCGTATAAGGCCGCCCTTTCTGAAGGCGTCAAGGGCGAGGGCGGGTAGGAGGGGGCAAGCGTCCAGGGCATGACGCCATGGCCCAGCACTGCCACGGAAGCGGTCTCGGGAAGTGCGTGCTACACCTGATTCCGATGACGCATCATGTGGAGTGCGTAGCGATCCCCGAACCGGCCACGAAGGGGTCGTGACCTGTGGTTTTGATGGGTGTGCATGACGTGCACTACGGGCGTTACGGGCGATATCTTGACGCTCATTTGACGCTCGTTCCCGTTGTGCGCCGCTCTGCGGCCTGTCAGGGCTCGGTTGGCCTCTTGGGCCCGGCTCGACGTGAGCGCGAGCGAGAGGCGCCGTTCGGTCGCTCCTCGCCGGTCATCTGCCGGTCGGTGTGGCTGCGGTCGAGTGTGAGGGGCAGGGGATGACCCCTTGGACCGCATCTTCCGGACCGCTACGTCTTACCGCCTGCTCTTGCGCCACGGTTTCAGGGTCGATCAGCGGAGAATCCGCGGTGACCGACCGGTAAGACTGGTCCCCCCGAACCGGAACGCAAGTGGCCCCAGGTAGAACGTCACACCGGACATCGCGTCCGCCACGGCTTGCGCTCGCCGTCCTGGCGACTCGGACACAACCTCGACGTCGACGAGGCCGGCGCTTACGCACTTCACCTCCTGCTCCTCACCGTCGATCAATACGGTGACGGTGACACTCTGCCCCTGCTTCAGGAGGCAAGGTTGAAGGTCGAGCCAGTTTCCGGCAGTCGGCAGTCCGCCTTCAGGTCCGCGCACATCTTGGCCCGACTTGACTCGCTGATCATCTCTTGGATGCGCTCGCGCCAGAAGTGGTGTACCAGGAAGTTGCGCCGGTTCAAGCTGTTGGTGAGGTCGTCCACCACTTCCGGGTAGGCGCTTACGTACGGCTCGGCTCGCCGGATGAGCTTGCCCATCATGTCCCTGAACCCCTGCGCCCAAGGGTCGCGAATGAGTCGTTCCCCCTGCTCCTCGGCCGTGATGATCCTGGCCATCGCGAGGGTGTTGACGAGGGTGTGTTCGAGGACGTTGGCCTTGTAGATGGCCAGCCCGAAGAGGGCGTACACGGTCTTGTGGTCCGTGTCGTTGTCGTACTCGTCGTCCGGCTCCGGGTCTGGCTCCTCGCGCCAGGTCGGCTGATGTTCCTGAGAGGGCCGACCTACGCGGCCAGCTTCTCGGCAGGACGGGGCTCCCGGTCGTCGAGTCGGAACCGAGGTTTCCCTTGCCAGCCCCTCGGGATGGCGGTCTCTCGCGGAGTGCCCAGCTCAACCGCCGTCGAGCAGCGGGAGCTACGGTGCGCCTCGATGGGGCAGAAGAGGATTTCTACATGTTGCCCGACCGATCCGGTCAACCTCGCGCCAACCGACGACCCGCCCGCCGAGCATGAACTCGGGGAGCTTCCACCGGTGAAGGCATCCTTCTGCCAGGTGGAGCCGAGGTAGTTCAGCTCCAGGAGCTCCATCTCTTCGAGGGTGAGCGGCGCAGGTGCAGCCATGCATCACCTCCCGAAGGCACCTTCCTCGCCTGGGTGTTGGTCCGTCAAGGGCGAGGTGCCGTATCGTGGTAGACGGAAAGGAGAAGACGCGTGTCTTTGGCGGGTGACATCGCCACTTACGCCGTCTACTTCGAAGGAAGAAATGAACGAATACTGGGCGATCTACGGCGCCGTCCTCGTGACTGCGCTGGTGGTGTTCGAGCGACTGCTCGAACGTATTCCGCCGCTCGCCGAGAAGGCCATCGCCGCCGTCCGATCCATCCGTGCTGTAGCGGATGAGTTCAGGGCGAAGCGCGAATGACCAACCGTCTACCCCTACCTCCTGGTGGGGGTAGACGGCGTTCGGAGCCCGAGCTCCTTCTTGTAGTTCGCGATGGCGACTACGGCAGCAGAGTCCTGCTCGGGTACGGGCTCGGTTAGTTCGATGCGCACACGGCGCCGGTCTCCCTCGGTCACCAGCAAGTTGCCCCTTGGGTACTGTCGCTGTATGGATCAGGGGGTAGCAGGCTTGTTGGGGGCCGCAGTTGGCGGCGCGATTGGCGTGATCGGCACCGTCAGCGCAGCATGGCTGGCTGGACGTGGGCAGCGACGAAGCCAACATGAACAGTGGCTGAGGCAAGTACGCAGGGATGCCTACGCGCACTTCGTCGCCTGCTTGCACCGGGTAGAACGGGTCGTTGGGGAGACAAGTAATGCTGCCCTCCAGGGGAGGCCAGTGCCGGACGGCTGGCCGGAGGAGATGACGCAGGCCGGCGAAGCGCTTTCGGCTGTAATGCTCGAAGGTCCTGACGAGATCTACGAGCTGGCCTTGGAGGTGTTTCATCTGGCGCAAGAGTGGTGGTACGCACTGCAATACGAACACGGAGACCCGTCGCCGGGGGACACCTACCACGATTACCCCAGCACCGACATCGGGGCCGCGACGGAGATGTTCTTGCAGGCGGCCTCGCGCGTTCTCCGCGCCTCAGATCAGGGCCTACTGTCTGCTCCGCTTCGAACGTGAAGTCTCGGCCCTGCGGTGTCCGGCCAGCGGAGCGGCGCTCGTCCAGCCCGAGGGGCACCTCAATGGCCGAACTTGAGCCATGGCGAGTCTGGTGGGCGCGGTGGCGTGGGCTGGCGTCCATCACGGGGTGACCAATGGTGAGTTGTCGTGTCTATGCAATCCGCCTTTGCCGCCAGAAAAACGTTGACGGGCTAACGCGGGACCCGACCGCGACCACGCCTGGCCACTACGGTGACTCGTGCTCTGATACGCGGTGGTTTCGGGGGCTTGCTGATTTGCCAGCGGCCTGAGTTGGGATGCCGAAGCCGGAGTCAGGCCGGAGGGCTTACCTGTACCGATGGAGCAGGTGCTTAGAAGGCGCCTGCTCTATCCACTGAGCTACGGGGACTGAGCTGCGAAAACGCAGTATCCCAGGTGCTTGCCCATGTGGCCTGTGGGACCTACGTGGGATCTTCGAGCTTCCTGGGACGGTGGGACGCTGCGCATCCCGGTGGCCCGGACGTAGCGTCTCACACCATCTTCACAGGGCCGAAGTCCCTCGCGGAAACAATCCTGGGCCCGCCCGGCGTTGACGATCTTCGAGCCGAGGAGGGGAAGGTGTCGGGCCTGAAGCTGTTCCACACGACGACGAGCGGCGCGACCGAGGTCGCGCCGCGTCTTGCTGAGGCCGAGGCAGATGTGCAGGGCATGGTCGAGACGCACATGGAGACGCTGCTGGGCGTCCGGTTTCTGGCGAGCGAGTACAGCACTGGACCTGTCCACGGGGGCAGGATCGATTCGCTCGGCCTGGACGAGAACGGATCACCCGTTGTCGTGGAGTACAAGCGCGGCCTGGACGCCGGCGTCATCAACCAGGGATTGTTCTACCTGAGCTGGCTCGTGGACCACAGGGCTGAGTTCGAGCACCTGGTCCGAGGCCGGCTCGGGGCTCCGGCCGCGGCCCAGGTGCTCTGGAGCAGCCCGAGGCTGATCTGCATCGCCGGGGACTTCACCCGCTACGACGTGCACGCCGTGCGCGAGCACCGGCGCAGCATCGACTTGGTCCGCTACCGACTCTTCGGCAGAGACCTGCTCGGCCTTGAGACTGTGGCGTCAGTCAGCGGCAGGTCGCCGGCCGTACGACGGGCCCGCGGGCAGTCGACCGTACTGGCAGTGAAGGACGGCCAGAGCACGGCGCTGGCCGAGCTGGGGCAGGCGCTGGACGAGACGCTGCTCGGCCTGGGGGATGGCGTGAACCGCATACAGCGCAAGACGTACCGGGCCTATCAACGTCTGCGGAACTTCGCCTGCGTGTGCCCGCCGCAGAAGACCAAGCTGCTTGTCTACCTCAAGGTCGACCCGAAGGAGGTCGACCTGGTACCCGGCTTCACCCGGGACGTGACGGGGCTCGGCCACCACGGAACGGGTGATCTGGAGGTGCAGCTGCGTACGCTTCAGGACCTGGATCGAGCGCAGGACCTATTCCGTGCCAGCTACGCGGCTGCCTGACAGGCTCACGGCCAGCGCCAGTACCAGCGAGCGGCGCTCGGAATGTGACTGTGAACCGCCCCGGTTCGAATAGAGACTCGATTTCATGAAAGGATCGAGTCATGGCACGACCCTCCCGTTACCCGCTTGAGCTGCGCCGTCGTG
>NZ_JBEPBF010000243.1:0-6367 GCF_040298985.1 Streptomyces sp. NPDC001093
GGGCGAGCAGTTCGGCCAGCGGGGCGTCGGAGGTGCCGGCGGCCGGGCCGAGCACGAGGACGCTGGTGGCGGCGACCGCGAGGTACAGCACGCCTACGACGGCCACCGCCACGCCGGCCGCGCGGGGCAGGTCGCGCGCCGGACGGCGGAAGTCCGCGGCGAGGTGGGTGATGGCCTCCCAGCCCGCGAAGCTCCACACCAGCAGCGCCGCGGCCGAGCCGATCGCGGGCCAGCCGTGCGGCGCGAACGGATGCAGGTTCCGCAGGCGGGCGTGCGGCAGCGCGGTCAGCACCGCCGTCAGCAACAGCGCGACGAGCAGCACGGCGAGGGCGAGTTGCAGACGGCCGGACACCGTCAGACCGCATCCGTTGGCCACCGCCACCAGGACCAGCAGCACGGCAGCCGTGACCAGCACCGTGCGCCGGCCGCCGCCGAGCGCGGTCGTGACGTACGCCCCGGCGAACATGCCCGCCGCCGGAGCACCGGCGGGCACGGCGAAGTAGAAGCACCAGCCGACCACCGCCGCCGCCCGTGCGCCGAAGGCATGCCGGACGTAGGTGGAGACGCCGCCGCCGTCCGGGTACCGGGCACCCAGCGCGGCGAACGTGGCCGCGAGCGGCACCGACAGCAGGACCAGCCCGAGCCAGGCGAGCAGTGAGGCGGGCCCGGCCGCCCGGGTGGCCAGCGCGGGAAGGGCGATCACACCGGTGCCCAGGACCGCGCCGACGTACAGCGCCGCCCCCTGCCACACGGTCAGACTCCCGGCGGGCCGAGCCGGCAGGTCCACCGGGGCCGGAGCCCTGGTCATGCCGAGGCCGCCCCGGTCCGGCGGAAGTCCATGGTCCAGTTGGTCTCCCAGCTTCGCCCGCCGTCGGTGGAGAAGGCCTGCTCCCAGTGAGCCGTCCCCGGCGTGATGTGCGACCAGATGAAACGGCACCGCACCGGGGTGCCCTCGTGGGCGTCGTCCCCGTGGAACTCGCCCCTGCCGTGCGCGTCGAACCGGCCCACCACAGGCGGTTGCAGCAGTCCCGTACGGCTGCTCACCCAGTTCAGCGACCACTCCTTGCGGCCGGGGTCGTACAGGCGCAGCGTCAGGCCGGCGAAGCCCTTGGTCGGGAAGCTGATCTCGTCGAGGTTGGCGGCCCCGCCGAACAGAGTGCCGTGACAGACCACGGTGGCCGGGAACTCGTCCCACTCGGCGCTCCCGGTCAGCGGTGCGACCAGCCTGCGGTTCGTCACCTCCCAGGTGCCCACCAGGAAGTCGAAGTCCCCGACACCGGGCTCGCGGGTGCTTGCGTTGCTCATCTGCTCATGTCCTTTGCCGTGTCCGTCCGTACGTGGGGCGCACGCCCGGCCGGGAAAGTAGCCCGGCTTTCCTGACATCCACTGTCAGTGGAGTACGGCAGACTTCTGTCATGCGTGCGAGCCGACTGCTGTCCGTCCTGTTGCTGCTCCAGACCCGCGGCCGGATGACCGCCCAGCAGGTCGCCGACGCACTGGAGGTGTCCGTCCGCACGGTGTACCGGGACATGGAGTCGCTCTCCGCGGCCGGCGTCCCGGTCTACGGCGACCCCGGTCACGACGGCGGCTACCGACTGCTCGACGGCTTCCGCACCCGCCTGACCGGACTGACCCGCGACGAGGCGGAGGCACTCTGGCTGTCCGGACTGCCCGGGCCCGCCGCGGACCTCGGGCTCGGGACCGTACTGGCCACCGCCCAGCTCAAGCTGGCGGCCGCCCTGCCCGAGGAACTGCGCGACCGGACCGGTGAGATACGGCAGCGGTTCCACCTGGACCCCTCCGGCTGGTACGCCGCATCCGACCCGACCCCGCACCTGGCCGCCGTCACCGACGCGGTGTGGCGCAGGCGCCGTATCCGCCTCCGCTACCGGCGCTGGAAGGCTCCCCAGGAGGTGACCCGGACACTGGACCCCTACGGGCTGGTGCTCAAGTCCGGCCGCTGGTACCTGGTGGCGGCTCTCCGGGAAGCCATCCGTACCTACCGCGTCTCCCAGATCCTCCGGATCCAGGTGCTGCAGGACGGCTTCGAGCGCCCCCATGACTTCGACCTGGCCGCACACTGGCAGACCTACCTGGCCGACTTCGACGCCCGTCGGCTCCGGGGCGAAGCGGTCGTACGACTCACACCACGGATCCTGGCGCAGCTGCCCGACCTCATGGAACCGGCAGTGGCCCGTGCCGCCCAGGACACCGCCGGGCCGCCGGGGCCCGACGGACGGGTCCAGGCCGTCATCCCCATCGAGTCCGCGGAACACGCCGTCGGCATGCTGCTACGGCTCGGAGCGGAGGCGGAGGTCGTGGCGCCCGCCGGACTGCGGGCGCTGATGACACAGACGATCAGCGCCCTGGCAGACACCTACCGGCACCCGCTGGACACACACGAAGCGTCACCTAGAGTAGGCATCCAGAGATAGAAAATTGGTCCAATTGTTCTTGGGGGCTTTCCGTGGCAGAGGCGGAGGCTGACGAGCACCTCATCCGTGAGGCAGAGAAGATCGCCGTGGCGTTGGGGCGCATGTTCCCGGGTCTGTGCGAGGTGGTGCTGCACGACCTGCGGGATCCCGAGCATGCGATCCGGGCGATCGAGAACAGCCTCTCCGGCCGTCGGGTCGGGGACTCCACCACGGAACTGGGCCTGGCCCGCATCGAGGACCCCAACTACCCCGGTGTCATTCAGAACTACCCCAACCAGTTCCCTGACGGCCGCCCCGCGAAGAGCACGTCCATCGGCATCAAGAACGCCGCGGGAGAGTACATCGCGGCTCTCTGCCTGAACCTGGACGTGTCCGTGCTGTCGCCGGTGACCCTCGCCCTGTCCAACCTGGTGGCCACGGACACCGAACACCGCGAGCAGCCCCTGGAGACCCTTCGGGACCGCACCGCCCGTGAGCTGCGTCAGGCGGTGGAGGCACACGCCGCGGAGCGCGCGGCGACGCCCCGGTCGCTGAGCCGCGAGGACAAGAAGGCGCTCGTACGGCAGTTGCAGCGGGACGGCTACTTCGACTCGCGGGATGCCGCACAGACCATCGCCGACCTGCTGGGTGTGTCCCGGGCGACCGTCTACAACTATGCCAAGTAGGAGCACCCTTCTGTGCGTCCCTCCTGTGAACACCCGGGAGAACACCGGCTCACCCACGAACGGGAGGCGGACCTGCCGGGCATGCCGGCCTGGAAGGCCGGTGGCAGAGGCTAGGAGGCCGACAGGGGCCGGAATCCGGACCGGCACCCTCATCACCGGAGCAAGCCGGCGCGTGCCCGATACCTGCGAACGACGAGCGGCGAGAGCTGCCTGCTTCCGCGCCGCGAACCGCCGGACATCCACGGTGTGGGTGATGGCCGCGCGTGAGGTGTACGCGGTGCGCACCGCGTCCGCGTCGAACCGCAGCGGGATCCCCAGCACCCGCACCAGCTTCTCCAGGCGCGCCACCCGACCGCGCGGGATGGTCGCCTCCAGCACACGCGGCACCGGCGAGCTCGGCGGCACGCTTGCCGACCTCGTGCACCCTGACGGGGTCGCGGTGGCCGTGGCCGCCCCGTGCGTCGTAGCTGAGGAGCAGGTCCACGCACCGTGGCCGCCGTCCGCATGTCCCAGAGGTGCCACACGCTGCACGCCCAGCACGACAGCACTCGCCCGCAGCTCGTCCAGCCGCGGCGCTCCGCCCTCGAGCACGGCGTCCATGAGCCCGTCCGTGGCGACCACGATCACCACACGATGTCCCTCGGCCGCGGCCCGCGCGAGCGTGCCATGGGGCCGTCCTGGACCACGCACCCCTCCGACGGTCCGTGAACAACCACTGGTACAGATCGCGCGGGATCGTCGGCCCCGGGAACCGGCAGGGCGTGCGGCGCCCCTGGAAACGTCGTCGCGCCATGATCGGCAACGTTCTATCCTGCCGGGATGATCAAGCCGATTGAGCTCGTCATATTCGACTGCGACGGCGTGCTGGTCGACAGTGAGCGGATCGCGGCGCGCGTCCAGGTCACCCTCGGAGCGGAGTTGGGCTGGCCGCTCACCGAGGGTGAGGTCGTCGACCGCTTCATCGGGCGCTCGCACGCCGCCATCCGCGAGCAGGTCGCTGCCCGGCTCGGCGAGAAGACCGCGACGGTCTGGTCGGAGCGGTTCGAACAGCTCCACCGTGAGGCCGTGGACGCCGAACTCGCCCCCGTCGACGGACTGCCCGAGGCGCTGGCTGCGATTGCTCTGCCGGTCTGCGTGGCCTCCAGCGGCTCCCATGACAAGATGCGCCACACGCTCGGTCGTACCGGGCTCTACGACCGTTTCGCGGGCCGCATCTACAGTGCCACCGAAGTCGCCCATGGCAAGCCTGCCCCCGACCTGTTCCTGCACGCCGCCCGGCACATGGGGGTCGATCCCGTCGCCTGCGTGGTGGTCGAGGACAGCCGGCCCGGCGTCCTGGCAGCCCGCGCGGCCGGCATGCGTGCCTTCGGATACGCCGGCGGGCTCACCCCGCCCGAACGACTCGAAGGCCCTGGTACCACCGTCTTCCACGACATGCGCAAACTGCCCGCACTCATCGCCGAGCAGCAGTGAATGCTCGACGAACGAGCAGAGCCATGACCGTGGTCACTGCCCGGTCATGCCCTCGGCGAGGCACCGTCCCTCGTCCAACCGGAAGCCGAGATAGGTCCAGGACACGCCCGGGCGGCCATGCGGGTCCTCCCGCTGGGCGTGGTGGAGGACGTCCAGGCCGTGCCCGCGGGCGAGGTCGATCGTCTCCTGCGCGGTGATGGGGAACATGCGGCGGCCCGTCGGCACCGGGCCGTGGCGCAGGGAGAGGATGATCCGGCCGCCGGTCGCGAGCAGGCCCGCCAGACGGGCCATCCCGAGCTCGCGCTGCTGTTCATCGAGATGCATCCAGACCGCGGTGAGCAGGATCAGGTCGAAGCGGCTCCCCGCTGCGAACAGGCCGGGGAGTTCGGGCAGCGCGTCATCGGTCCACTCGATCCGCCGGCCGGCATGAAGGCGCCGGCCCAACGAGCGCAGCTCGGTGGTGGGTTCGGCGGCGACGACCCGATGCCCCTGGGCAGCCAGCGCCGCCGCGTCACGCCCGCTGCCCGCCCCGACGTCCAGCACCCTGCTCGGCCGGGAGGGGAACAGATGCAGCACTTCGCGGTGCACCTCGGCGAAGGTCACACTCTCGTACTGCTCGGCCAACGCCTCGGCCGCCTCCCCGTATCCGGCAGTGCTGGCCATCCCCTGCAACTGCTCGCCGGTCGCGTCACTGCTCATGTCCCGGGACCCTACGGCTCCTTGGGACCGATCGCCACGTCGAGGATTCCGAGATCCGTCGAGATCGTTCCCACCGATAACCGCTGTGCCGCCGCGGCCCACGAACGACAGACTGCGGGCATGGAATTCTTCTGCTACCACCGCGATCGGCCAGGCTCCCTGGCGCTGCGCAGGGAACTGCTGGAAGCGCACTGGTCCTACATGGACCGGTTCGACAAACAGATGATCGCCCGCGGTCCGACCCTCACCGGCGACGGCGAAGTGCCCACCGGCAGCCTGCACATCGTCGACCTGCCGCATCCCGCCGCCGCCCGCGCATTCGCCTTCGACGAACCCGGCTACCAGGCCGGTGTCTACCGTGACGTGCTGCTGCGCCGATGGCGCAACATGCTCGGGCGTACCATGTGGGACTTTCCCGGCGGGCGGACCGGCGGCCGACGATACCTCGTGCTCGGCCTCGGCCAGGGACAGGCCGCCGACCTCGCCGTGCCCACAGACCGGGACGAGCTGATCGCATACGGGCCACTGCTGTCCGACGACGGCAGCACCTGGCTGGGTACGGCAGCGCTGGTCCGGGCACCGGCCCCGGAGACGGCACGCGCCGTGCTGACCGCGGACCGGTACGCCGGCATCGAGGTCCACGACTGGCAGTTCGGCGGACGGCAATGATCGACCGTCGCTGAGGTGGTGACCACCGCTCGCCCGGGCTGGGACCGCCGTCGGCGAGTGACCGGCCCGGGCGGCGCCCGCTTCGCCCGTTCCCGCCCGCGCACCTCGGCGGTCGTCCTGTCGGACACACCTGGCGCAGGACCGTTCCCTCACGTGAAGACGGCCGCCTGAGTGCCAGTCAGGAGGCGGAAGTCTTTGCCCGTGCCCATGCGTTTCTTGGGCTGAACGCGATGTGACGGTCTGCTTGCGTACATGTTCCGCCCCTCGGATGTCGGTGCACGACTCGCACCCGCTCGCCTGCTCGACACAGTTCCGAGGAGAAACCATGTCCAGACGTCCGGCCCACCCCGCGCGTTCCGTCACGGCGGCTGCGGCCGTGCTGGCCGCGGTCGGCGCGCTGACCGCCGCCGCCGCGCCCGGCCCGGC
>NZ_JBEPBF010000244.1:0-6273 GCF_040298985.1 Streptomyces sp. NPDC001093
GCTGGCGCCGGGCCCGCTGCGGCTGACGGCGGACTTCGCGGCGGCGGCCGCCGAGCCGCTGCCCACGGTGGCGTCCAGGCTACGGCTGGCCCTGGCGACGGCCGCGACACAGCGGCTCGGGCTCGCGGTGACGGAGGTGGACCTGCGGGTCACCGATCTGCTGGAGGCGGAGGAGCCCGTCCGGGAGAGGCGCGGGCCGCGCCCCGTACCCGCGCGGGAGCCCACGGACCCGGACGAGATCCGGGTGGCCGAGGCCGCGCTGTCCGTCCCCGGGGTGACCGGGCTGACGGGCTCCCTCGGCGGTCTGGGCCGGGCGGTCCACCTGGAGGAACGCCCGGCCGGTACGGCCCTGACGCACCGGCACGCGCGCGTGGAGCTCGCCACGGGCGCGGACCACCGAACCATCGACGTGGCTCGGCAGGTCCGCACGGCCGTACGGGATGCGCTGGCGGACCGGCCGACGGTGGCCGTGCTGGTGACGGCGGTCGGCTGAACGGCCTGCTCGCGCAGGGCGCCGCACCGGCGCGGGGCTCATTCGCCGAGGCCGGCCAGATCCCGGAGCCGGCGTGCCTGAGCGGCCCGCTCGGCCGCACGCTGGGCCTCGTAGTCACGGTCCAGCGCCCCGCGCAACAACGCCTTGGTCTCGACCACGGCGTCCCGCGGCGCGGCCAGCAGCGCGGCGGCCAAGTCCCTTACGGCCGCGTCGAGTTCGGCCGCCGGCACGGCGACGTTGGCCAGCCCGGACGCCACCGACTCCTCGGCGCCGACGAACCGCCCGGTCGCGCAGATCTCGAGCGCGCGGGCGTACCCGACGAGACCGACCAGCGGGTGTGTGCCGGTCAGGTCGGGGACGAGGCGGAGGCTGGTCTCGCGCATGGCGAACTGCACGTCGTCCGCGACGACCCGAAGATCGCACGCGAGCGCGAGCTGGAAGCCCGCGCCGATGGCGTGCCCCTGGACGGCGGCGATGGACACGATGTCGTTGCGCCGCCACCAGGTGAACGCCTCCTGGAACTCGGCGATGCTCGCGTCGAGCCCGGCGTCGTCACGGCGCGCGAGTTCGATGAAGTTCGGCTCGCCCGGGATCCCCTCCGGCGTGAACATCTGCCGGTCCAGCCCGGCGGAGAAGGACCTGCCCTCGCCGCGCAGCACGACGACACGGACGGAGCCCGGCAGCAGCCGGCCGGCCTCGGTGAGCGCGCGCCACAGGGCGGGGCTCTGCGCATTGCGCTTGGCCGGATTGGTCAGCGTCACCGTGGCGAGCGCGTCGTCGACGGTGAGCCGTACGCCGTCCTTGTCGAGTACAGGAGCGAGGTCCTGGTCGGGCGAAGCCATGGAGCGCCTCCGATGGGTGCGGTCAGCCGGGCATGCCGTGGGCACGCTTAAGTGACTGCACAGTAACCACCCGGCCGGTCAGACCGCCGACCGGGTGGCCACCATCGAAGCCGATGGGCCGCCCGGAGTCAGGACGATGCGGCCTTCTTGCCCCGGGTCGCTCCGCCACGCCCACGAAGCGTGACGCCCGACTCGCTGAGCATCCGGTGCACGAAGCCATACGAGCGGCCGGTCTCCTCGGCCAGCGCCCGGATGCTCGCACCGGAGTCGTACTTCTTCTTCAGGTCTGCCGCGAGCTTGTCGCGCGCGGCGCCGGTCACCCGGCTGCCCTTCTTCAGAGTCTCGGCCACCCGTGCCTCCTCATGGGAAGTGCGCTCTGGTCTCCTCATGATCACCCCTCCCGGGCCTGATGGCCACCCATTCGGCAAGGTCCGTGAGACATCGTTGTGACGACAGGAGGGGATCCCCACAAGCGGAATCCTGGATTCCATGGGGTGGTGTCCGCGGGGCCGAACGGGTGGATTCGTGAAGTGCCAGGTCAGGGACGCGCGACGGCCGACCCCTTGGCGCGCAAGGGATCGGCCGGGAATTCCGTGTACGACACACCTCGATACGAGGAGATCTCACACAGATGATGGATCACCGATGAGCCGAATGATCCATACGCGGTGGATCAGGCCTCGGCCAGGCCCGGATCAGGCTTTCGATCACGCCAGGGCGACGAGATCCGCGTAGTCGGAGCCCCACAGGTCCTCGACGCCGTCCGGCAGCAGGATGATCCGCTCCGGCTGGAGCGCCTCCACGGCACCCTCGTCGTGCGTGACGAGGACGACCGCGCCCTTGTAGGTGCGCAGGGCGCCGAGGATCTCCTCGCGGCTGGCGGGGTCCAGGTTGTTGGTGGGCTCGTCCAGGAGCAGCACGTTCGCCGAGGAGACGACCAGGGTCGCAAGGGCGAGTCGGGTCTTCTCACCGCCCGAGAGGACGCCGGCCGGCTTGTCGACGTCGTCGCCGGAGAAGAGGAACGAGCCCAGCACCTTGCGGACCTCGACCAGGTCCATGTCGGGGGCGGCCGAGCGCATGTTCTCCAGGACCGTGCGGTCGGGGTCCAGGGTCTCGTGCTCCTGGGCGTAGTAGCCGAGCTTGAGGCCGTGGCCGGGGACGACCTGGCCGGTGTCCGGCTGCTCGACGCCGCCGAGCAGGCGCAGCAGCGTCGTCTTGCCGGCGCCGTTGAGGCCGAGGATGACGACCCGTGAGCCCTTGTCGATGGCGAGGTCGACGTCGGTGAAGATCTCCAGCGAGCCGTACGACTTCGACAGGCCCTCCGCCATCAGCGGGGTCTTGCCGCAGGGCGCGGGCTCCGGGAAGCGCAGCTTGGCGACCTTGTCGGACATCCGGACCTCGTCGAGGCCGGAGAGCAGCTTCTCGGCCCGGCGGGCCATGTTCTGCGCGGCGACCGTCTTGGTGGCCTTGGCGCGCATCTTGTCGGCCTGGGCGTTCAGGGCGGCGGCCTTCTTCTCGGCGTTGGCCCGCTCCCGCTTGCGGCGCTTCTCGTCGGCCTCGCGCTGCTGCTGGTAGAGCTTCCAGCCCATGTTGTAGATGTCGATCGTGGACCGGTTGGCGTCCAGGTAGAACACCTTGTTGACGACCGTGTCGACCAGGTCGACGTCGTGGGAGATCACGATGAAGCCGCCGCGGTAGGTCTTCAGGTAGTCGCGCAGCCAGGTGATCGAGTCCGCGTCGAGGTGGTTGGTCGGCTCGTCGAGGAGCAGGGTGTCCGCGTCCGAGAACAGGATCCGGGCCAGCTCGATACGGCGGCGCTGACCGCCGGACAGGGTGTGCAGCGGCTGGCCGAGGACGCGGTCGGGCAGGTTCAGCGCGGCGGCGATGGTGGCGGCCTCGGCCTCGGCGGCGTACCCGCCCTTGGTGAGGAACTCGGTCTCCTGGCGCTCGTACTGCCTGAGGGCCTTCTCGCGGGTGGCGCCCCTGCCGTTGGCGATGCGCTCCTCGTTCTCGCGCATCTTGCGGATCAGTACGTCGAGACCGCGCGCGGACAGGACCCGGTCGCGGGCGAGGACGTCCAGGTCGCCGGTGCGGGGGTCCTGCGGGAGGTAGCCGACCTCGCCGGAGCGGGTGATCTGGCCGGCGGCCGGGATGCCCTCGCCCGCGAGGCACTTGGTGAGGGTGGTCTTGCCCGCGCCGTTGCGGCCGACGAGACCGATGCGGTCGCCCTTGGCGACACGGAAGGTGGCGTTCTCGATGAGGACGCGCGCACCGGCGCGCAGCTCGATACCGGAGGCGGAGATCAAGGACAGACTCCAGGGCGTACAGGGATTGACGGGTGGGCGGCTGAGGACGTTCCCGCCGTCTAATGCGCGAGGAGAATGGCCATGCGGAGAAGTCTAACGGGGGTGTGCAAGCGGTTTTCTACGTCCGCGCGTTCGATCTGTCCCGTGGAGATCGTTGCGGAAGATCGTTGCCGAGCGGCGTGCGGCCCGGGACGATCCGGCCGAGGTCGTCCAGGGCCACGAGCTGCTGCGTCCAGGGCCCTTGCGCGCACGGCTGGGCGATCAGCAGGGCCGGGCCGCGCCGTACGGCGCCCACGGGCCGGAACGCGCAGCCGTCGTCGGCGGGCAGTACCCAGCGCAGGTCGCCGTCGGCGATGCGGTACGCGGTCACGCGGTGCGGGGTGACGGCCGCGAGCATGCCGCGTCCCAGGGAGCGCAGCACGCCGGTGCCGCCCTGCGCGGGGAGCCACTCGGCCGCGTCGGGCAGGGCCCGGTGCCAGCGCACCGAGCGCCCGTCGGTGTCGGTCAGCAGCCCGTCCTCCCATAGCGCGATCACCTCCGCGCGCGTGGCCAGCACGTCGACGGGCCGATGCCCCACGCGCGCGTAGCGCCAGCGCAGGGCGCCGGTACGGGTGTCGTAGGCGGCCACGGCGGCGCCCCGCGTGCGGAGTGCCCAGGTTCCGGCGCCCGGCTGCCCCTCCCCTCGCGCCGCGTGGACGAGACGGTCTTCGTAGGGGGCGGGACGCAGGTGGTGGGCGGCACCGAGGAGGCCGACGGCGAGGAGGACGCCACCGAGGGACCGCAGGACGCCTGCGGTCCGGCCGTGGTGACGGGTGCTGTGGTGGGCACTGAACTTCGCGCGCGGTGGGTGACGGGGGCCGCGGTGGGGCGGGGCGCCTGCGCCGGGGTGCGCCGCATGGGATGGCTCGTCTGAGACGGCGAGTCCTGCTTCGCTCGGGGCGGCTGCCACCCTTCCCCCTTCGCTGTCCTCGGCCTCGGATCAGGCGCAGAGCGTAGTCACGGGGTCCGGCCGGGGGCGGGGTGACGGGGCGGGTGGGGGCGGGGAGTCGCCCGTTCGGGGGTCCACCGGGGGCGGGGCGGCGGCAGCGGTGGTTCCGCCGGGGCTGCCGGACCGGCGTCGTGAAGCAGCGCGACACGTGGCGCCGGGGCGTTGTCAGTGGCGGCTGCGAGACTGAACGGGACGCCACGGAACCGACGCACGAAGGAGTGATCGGCATGGCAGGCACGGGCGGCGGACGGCCGAGTCTCTACCCCACGCTGTTGTACGCGGACGCGAAGGCGGCGATCAAGCAGCTCACGGAGGCCCTCGGCTTCACCGAACTGTCGGTGTACGAGACGGAGGACGGCAAGGTGATGCACGCCGAGCTGGTCCAGGGCAACGGCGCGGTGATGATCGGCTCCAAGGGGCGCGGCGGCGTCTTCGACGCGGCCATGAAGGACGCCGGGCCCGCCGGGGTGTACGTCGTCGTGGACGACGTGGACGCCCACCACGAGCGGGCCCTGGAGCACGGCGTGGAGATCCTGATGCCCCCGACGGACCAGGACTACGGCTCGCGGGACTACATGGCCCGGGACGCCGAGGGCAACATCTGGAGCTTCGGGACGTACGCCCCGGAGATCGGCGCCTGAGCGGCCCCCGCTCCGCTCATCCTCCGGTGTGCACCTGGAAGGCGGCCCGGCGCACGGCCTTGGCCAGGGCCGGGTCGGGATGCGCGGCGGCGAGCGCGACCAGGACCTGCACGGTGCGCGGGTGGCCGACGGCGCGGACCTCGTCGAGCAGCTGGGGGACGGTGGGCTGCACCGCGGACTCCAGGTGCCGGACCAGCATCGGCGACTCGCCGTGGTCGGCGACGGCGGCGGCGGTGTCCACCCACAGCCAGGTCGCCTCCTCCCGGGTGAGGACCTCGTGGGCGTCCTCCGGATCGATCCCGTCGTGCTCGGCGAGCCACAGCAGGGCGTAGGGCCGCAGGGCCGGCTCCTCCACGACGGCGTGTACGTCCGGCTCGGCGGGGGCGCCGACGACGCGCAGCGCCTCGAAGGCCAGGCCGCGCAGCAGGGCGTCCTCGCCGCGCGCGGCATGGATCAGCTCGGTGACGGCGTCGCCGACGGTGCGGGCGGCGAGCCAGGCGCGGTATTCGGCGCGGGCGGCGTTGGGGCGGAGCTGGGCGCAGCCGCGGAGCATGTCCTCGGCGGACTGCTCGATGTTGCCGGCCGGGCTCTGTGCGGCCACGCAGATCTGCTCCAGCTTGACCCACACCGCCCAGTTGCCCAGCGGGGTGAGGGTGGCCTGGCCGTCGCCGTAGGTCAGCGCGCCGACGGAGGCGAGGGCCCGCAGCGCCCAGTCGAGGAGGGGTTCGAGCGGGGTGTCGCCCGTGAGCGCGGGGTGTTCCGGGGCGGCGGCCGCGAGTTCCGCCGGGCGGGCGTGCCCTGACTCGGACGGCCGCCGCGCCCCCGCCGGGTCCGGCTGCACGGCCCCGGTCCCGCACGGCTGCCGCGCCGCCGGCACGGTCGCCCGCGCGAGCACGGGCTCGACGAGCCGCTGGGTGCCGGGGGCGGTGGGCTCGGTGCCGGGGGCGGCGAGGCGGTCGGTGCCGGGGGCGGTGGGCCGCTCGGTGCCCGGGGCGGAAGGCCC
>NZ_JBEPBF010000245.1:0-6071 GCF_040298985.1 Streptomyces sp. NPDC001093
CGCCCCCCCGCCCCCCCCCACCCCACCGCCCCCGGCGGGCAGCCCCGACCTCCCCCCACCCCCGCCGCCCCGCTGCGCCCGCCGGGGCCGCCCCCCGGCGCGCGCCGCGCGGAGGGGGCGGGGCGGGCCGGGGCAGGGGGCAGCTGGCCCTTCAGGGGGCCCCACTCGTTGGGGTCGGGCACGCCCGGGGGGAGCATCTGGCGGCGCTTCGGGCCGCCGTGCTCGGATTCGCCGGGCTCCTTGGCGCCGGGCCAGGCCTTGGCGACACGCGCGGCGAGGACGAAGTCCTTGCGGAGCGGGTGGCCCTCGAAGGTCTCCGGGAGGAGCAGGTGCTCCAGCCCCGGGTGGCCCTCGAACACCACGCCGAACATCTCGTGGGTCTCGCGCTCGTGCCAGGCGGCGCCCGCGTAGACGCCGACGGCGGAGGGCAGCGTCGGCGCCTCGTGCGGGACGGTCGTACGGACGAGGAGGCGGCGGACCGGGCCCAGGGCGACGACGTGGGCGGAGACGCGGAAACCCGTGCCCGGTTCGTCGACCGCGCTCAGCCAGTCGAAGTAGGTGCAGCCCAGGGTCGTACGGGCCGTCTCCAGGGCGGTGAGCCAGGAGGACGGCGGTACGTCCACGGTCAGGAGGTCGTAGGACTCCTCGGCCGTGGCGTCCGTACCGAAGAGGTCCCCGACCGGGGCGGGCAGCCAGCCGACGGTGCTCATCGGGCGTCCCCCTCACCGGCGGGGGCGGGCGGCTTCACCAGGTCGCTGGTCAGGGCGGCAGCGGACGGGCGGGAGTGGCCGTACCGCTCCCCCAGCGACTCTCGGGCGATCTTCTCCTGGAGCTTGAGGATGCCCTGGAGCAGCGCCTCGGGGCGCGGCGGGCAGCCGGGGACGTACACGTCCACCGGGATGATCTGGTCGACGCCCTTGGTGACGGAGTAGGAGTCCCAGTAGGGGCCGCCGCAGTTGGAGCAGGCGCCGAAGGAGATGACGTACTTGGGTTCCGGCATCTGCTCGTACAAACGCTTGACGGCCGGGGCCATCTTGTCCGTGACCGTGCCCGACACCACCATCAGGTCGGCCTGGCGGGGCCCGGGTGCGAAGGGGATCACGCCGAGGCGGATGAAGTCGTGGCGGGCCATCGACGCGGCGATGAACTCGATCGCGCAGCAGGCGAGGCCGAAGTTGAAGACCCAGAGCGAGTAGCGGCGGCCCCAGTTCAGGACCACCTTCATCGGCTCCGGGGCCAGGCGGGCCAGAGCGCCGAGCCGCTTGGGCTCCGGCAGGTACACGGGCTCCGGGTTCACGTCCATGCCAGGACGCCCTTCTTGTATGCGTACAGCAGGCCCACGGCGAGGAAGCCGAGGAAGACGAACATCTCCACGAGCGTCGTCGCGCCGTAGCCGGGGGCGGCGAAGACCGTCGCCCAGGGGAACAGGAAGATCGAGTCGACTGCGAAGATCACGTAGAGGAAGGCGTAGACGTAGTAGCGGACCTGGGTGTGGGCCCAGCCCTCGCCGACGGGGTCGACGCCGCACTCGTAGGTCAGGAGTTTCTCCGGGGTCGGCACGACCGGGCGCAGCAGACGGCCCGCGCCGAAGGCGACCGCGACGAACAGCACGCCGACGAGGGCGAGCAGGCCCACCACCGAGTAGGACCGGAAGTAGCCGGCCGCGATGACGTTCCCCGCGGCGGCCGTCGAGTCCCCCAACGTCTCCCGCACCGTCCGTCCCTCGCTCCCTGACCGTGTGACCTGAGTGAATTCCGTGATCCCGCATGTTCGAGGATCCGTACGGACGGGAGTCTAGGCCCTGATAAAGAGCCGGTAAGCAGCCAGTCACGCCATGAGACAGATGGAGGAGACGGGCGAGGCGTGCGGGGTGGGGTTTTCCCCCGTCGGCGGAGGGCGGCGTACCGCATGGCGCGGAGGGCGCCGGGCACGGCAGGCTGACCGGTATGACCGCTACCAGCTCCGCCGCCGGCCGGGCCGACGGCACCGACCGTCTGCCGCCGATCCGGCCGACGTACGACGCGCACACGTGGAAGGAGATCCTGTATCTCCTGCTGAACCTGCCGGTGGCGGTGTTCGGCTTCGTCTACGCGATCACCGTGCTGTTCGTCGGCGGGAGCCTGACGATCACTGTCGTCGGTCTTCCGCTGCTCGCGCTCAGTCTGCTGGGCGCACGGCAGCTGGGGAAGCTGGAGCGGGCCCGCGCGCGGTGGCTGCTCGGGGTGCGGGTCGAGGAGCCGACTCCGCTGCCGTTCGCGAAGGGCGGCGGGCCGACGCAACGGCTGTGGCTGGCGCTGAAGGACCCGGTGGGCTGGCGGAACCTGCTGTACGACGTCATCCGGCTGCCCTGGGGCGTCCTCACCTTCTGCACCGTGCTGGCCTCGCTGTTCGTGCTGTGGCCGGTGCTGCCGTACCTGGCGCGGGGCCTGGCGAACGTGGACCGCTTCATGGTGCGCGGGCTGCTGTCGCCCTCGGACGAACTGGAGCGCCGTATCGCCGAGCTGGAGTCGGACCGGGGGGTGGTGGTCGACACGGCCGCCGCCGATCTGCGGCGGATCGAGCGGGACCTGCACGACGGGGCCCAGGCACGGCTGGTCAACCTGGCCATGGGGCTCGGTCTGGCCAAGGAGAAGCTGCTGGAGGATCCCGACTCGGCGGCGGCGATGGTGGAGGAGGCGCACGGCGAGGTGAAGCTGGCCCTGCAGGAGCTGCGCGACCTCGCCCGCGGCATCCATCCGGCCGTACTGACCGACCGGGGCCTGGACGCGGCCCTGTCCTCGGTCGCCACCCGCTGCACGGTCCCGGTGAAGGTGACCGTGGACCTCCCGGACCGCCCGGCGCCCGCCATCGAGGGCATCGCCTACTTCACGGTCTCCGAACTGCTGCAGAACATCAGCAAGCACAGCCGGGCCGGCTCCGCCTCGGTCGATGTGTGGCGCGCGGAGGACCGGCTGCTCATCCAGGTCCGGGACGACGGCCGGGGCGGCGCCCGCCTCGAGGGCGGCACCGGCATGCGCGGCCTCGCGGACCGGCTGGGCGCGGTGGACGGCCTGTTCGTACTGGACTCCCCTGCGGGCGGCCCGACGGTGGTCACAGCCGAGCTGCCTTGGCGGGACCGGACGGAGTAGAGCCGCGGGGAACTGCGCGACCAGCCACAACGGACCCGCACCGAACCGACGACAGAACCCCTGCGGCTGTCCGCGACCGACGGCACCAGGAAACCACCGGCACCGAAAACAACACGGCCCACCCGCCGGAGGCCATGGTGGGGAAAACCCCCGCCCCAGGACGCCGACGACCTCCATGGCTCGCGAACCCCCGGCGCACGACTCTGGGAACACGGCTGAACCGCCGCTCACACGACGAGAACGGGACGAGATCGATGGCCATGGAATACGGACACGGATACGGGCGGGAGGACGAGCGGACCCGCACCGGCCATCGGCTGCCCCCCGCGCTCCGGGCACCGTTCGAGGCGCGCAGCTGGCGCGAGTTCGGCTATGTCCTGCTGAGCCTGCCGATCTCGATAGTGCTGTTCACCTGGACGGTGACCATGACGTCGCTCGGCGCCGGCCTGCTGGTGACCTTCCTCGGCGTCCCGGTGCTCGCGGCGGCGCTCGCCGGCTGCCGTGGCTTCGGCGCGCTGGAGCGGGCGCGGGCGCGCGGGCTGCTGCGGCTGGAGGTGGCCGAGCCGGAGCCGCTGCGGATGCGCAAGCCGGGCGTGTCGGCCTGGATGGGCGCAGTGCTCAAGAGCGGCACCTCCTGGCGGAACCTGCTGTACGCGCTGGTGCAGTTGCCGTGGGCGGTGTTCTCGTTCGCGGTGGCGGTGAGTCTGTGGACGACGGGCTGGACGCTGCTGACCTACCCGCTGTGGTTCTGGGTCTTCCCGGCGTACGCCGGCCAGGGCGGCATCCAGCTGTACGGCGACGAGCACCACAGCGTCTATCTCGACAACCCCTTCGAGATCACCGTGACCGCGCTGGTCGGGCTGCTGTTCACGCTGGCCACGCCGTGGATCGTCCGGGCCCTGACGATGGTGAACGGGCTGCTGGTACGGAGCCTGCTGGGGCCGTCGCCGCTGTCGGCGCGGGTGGTGGAGCTGGAGTCGGACCGCGGGGTGGTGGTCGACACGGCCGCCGCCGATCTGCGGCGCATCGAGCGGGACCTGCACGACGGGGCCCAGGCACGGCTGGTCAGCCTGGCCATGGACCTGGGACTGGCGAAGGAGAAGCTCCGGGAGGATCCGCGGGCGGCGGCGCGGATGGTGGACGAGGCGCACGGCGAGGTGAAGACGGCGTTGCAGGAGCTGCGCGACCTCGCCCGCGGCATCCATCCGGCCGTACTGACCGACCGGGGCCTGGACGCGGCCCTGTCCTCGGTCGCCTCCCGCTGCACGGTGCCGGTGCGGGTGGAGGTCGATCTGCCGGCCCGCCCGGCGCCGGCCATCGAGGGCATCGCCTACTTCACGGTCTCCGAGCTGCTGCAGAACATCAGCAAGCACAGCCGGGCCCGCTCCGCCTCGGTCGACGTGTGGCGCGCGGAGAACCGGCTGATGCTGCAGGTCACCGATGACGGCGTCGGCGGCGCGGACGCCTCCCGCGGCTCGGGCCTGGCCGGTCTCGCCGGCCGCCTGGACGCCGTGGACGGGGTCCTCGTGGTGGAGTCCCCGGCAGGCGGCCCCACCGTGGTGATCGCGGAACTGCCCTGGCGAAGCTGACGCGAGGGCCCGAACCGTCGAGGTTCCACCGATCGGCCACCGACCCGCGACCCGCTGCGCAGAAGATCCCGAGCCCACCGAGCGGCGGGTGCCGGATGCTGGAATGCTGGACCCTCGTACGCTCGAGTGCTGCACCTCCGTACGGACGCTGTCCTCGGAGGGGGGGTTCGGGATCGGGATCGGGATCGGGATCGGGCTTGGGGGCCGGGAGATCGTGGAGGACAGGGTGCGGGTGGTCATCGCCGAGGACTCAGTGCTGCTCAGGGAGGGCCTGACCCGGCTGCTGACCGACCGCGGGCACGACGTCGTGGCCGGTGTCGGGGACGCGGAGGCCCTGGTGAAGACCATCGCCGACCTGGACGCACAGGGCGAGCTGCCCGACGTCGTGGTGGCGGACGTACGGATGCCGCCGACGCACACCGACGAGGGCGTCCGGGCGGCCGTACAGCTGCGGAAGGCGCATCCGGGGCTCGGCGTGCTGGTGCTGTCGCAGTACGTGGAGGAGCGCTACGCCACCGAACTGCTGGCGGGATCCAGCCGGGGCGTGGGCTATCTGCTCAAGGACCGGGTCGCCGAGGTGCGCGAGTTCGTGGACGCGGTGGTGCGGGTCGCCGAGGGCGGTACGGCGCTGGACCCCGAGGTGGTCGCGCAGCTGCTCGGGCGCAGCCGCAAGCAGGACGTGCTGGCGGGGCTGACCCCGCGGGAGCGCGAGGTGCTGGGGCTGATGGCGGAGGGGCGCACGAACTCGGCGATCGCCCGGCAGCTGGTGGTCAGCGACGGGGCCGTGGAGAAGCACGTCAGCAACATCTTCCTGAAGCTCGGGCTGGCGCCGAGCGACGGGGACCACCGGCGTGTTCTGGCCGTGCTGACCTATCTGAACTCCTGACCGAAGGACACTGTGCCGGCAGGGTGTCAGCCGGTCCGCCTCCCTGGGAACCGGATAGCCCCAGGTGGAAGGCCTGAGGAGACGACCGGGGAAGGACACCCTGACACGGCAGCGCCACGCCGACTCGAAAGCGCCACAGGCCGACTCGATGTCGTCCAATCTGCGGATGGCCTCGGGAAGGCGACCCTAACCGACGTAGGGTTGATCCTGGGATGGTCCGTGGGACGACCGCGCCCCGGACAGCCGCCTCGAAGGAGGTCCAGTTCAGTGACCAGCCAGGTCAGCAGCCAGGCGGAGCAGGCCGACGGAGCCGTCGTCGGAGAACAGCGCAAACCGGGCGGCGCCAAGGACGTGCGGCGCCTGAACCGGGTGATCATCCGGTTCGCGGGGGACTCGGGTGACGGTATGCAGCTCACGGGTGACCGGTTCACCTCGGAGACGGCGTCGTTCGGCAACGACCTGTCCACG
>NZ_JBEPBF010000246.1:0-5884 GCF_040298985.1 Streptomyces sp. NPDC001093
GCCCCCCCCTTCACGTCCCGCCGGCCGCTGCACCTCGTGGCCGCGGCCGCCCGCCGGGGCCTGCGCGCCGGCAAGGCCGGCGCGCGGAGCGCGGGCACGCCGTTCCTCAGCTTCTACACCCCCGGCGAGATGCTGCACCTGGCCCGCGAGGCCGGTTTCACGGACGCCCGCCACGTCCCGGGCGCCTCGCTCGCCGAGCGCTACTTCACCGCCCGCACCGACGGCCTGCGCCCGTCAACCGGAGAGGACCTGCTGCTGGCCCGGACCTGACACCGTCACCCCTCCTGCTCGCGCAGACACCACTCGACGCAGGCCCACCGAACTGGTCACCCCGGACGGTCACCTGGCATGGCAGCGCCGGACCACGGTGTGGGGTGCGCGTTCCCCGCACCACCGGACGGCGCGTCTTGCCTCGCTTGCCGGAACGTGCGACATTCCGGGGACTTTCCGCCGGGTAAGCAGGGAAGGCCCTGACAGCGCCGAAAGAAGCGCACGCGCTGGTCAGGGCCCACATCCTCAGCACTCGATGATGTTCACCGCGAGCCCGCCCCGCGCCGTCTCCTTGTACTTCACGCTCATGTCCGCGCCGGTGTCCTTCATGGTCTTGATGACCTTGTCCAGGGACACCTTGTGGGAGCCGTCGCCGCGCATGGCCATCTTCGCCGCGGTGACCGCCTTCACCGCGGCCATGCCGTTGCGCTCGATGCACGGGATCTGGACCAGGCCGCCGACCGGGTCGCAGGTCAGGCCGAGGTTGTGCTCCATGCCGATCTCGGCCGCGTTCTCGACCTGCTCCGGGGAGCCGCCGAGGACCTCGGCCAGCGCGCCCGCGGCCATCGAGCAGGCGGAGCCGACCTCGCCCTGGCAGCCGACCTCGGCGCCGGAGATGGACGCGTTCTCCTTGAAGAGCATGCCGATCGCGCCCGCGGCCAGCAGGAAGCGCACCACGCCGTCCTCGTCGGCGCCGGGGACGAAGTTGATGTAGTAGTGCAGGACCGCCGGAATGATGCCCGCCGCGCCGTTCGTGGGGGCGGTCACCACCCGGCCGCCGGCCGCGTTCTCCTCGTTCACCGCCATCGCGTAGAGCGTGATCCACTCCATGGCGTGGGCCAGCGGATCGCCCTCGGCGCGCAGCTGGCGGGCGGAGACGGACGCGCGGCGGCGCACCCTCAGGCCGCCGGGCAGGATGCCCTCGCGGGACATGCCGCGCTGCACGCACTCGCGCATCACCCGCCAGATCTCCAGCAGGCCCGCGCGGATCTCCTCCTCCGTGCGCCAGGCCCGTTCGTTCTCCAGCATCAGGGAGGAGATCGACAGACCGGTCTCCTTCGTGAGGCGGAGGAGCTCGTCGCCGGTGCGGAAGGAGTACTTCAGGACCGTGTCGTCCAGCTTGATCCGGTCCGCGCCGACCGCGTCCTCGTCCACCACGAAGCCGCCGCCGACCGAGTAGTACGTCTTCGACAGCAGCTCCGCGCCCGAGGCGTCGTACGCCCACAGCGTCATGCCGTTGGCGTGGTACGGCAGGGCCTTGCGGCGGTGCAGCACGAGATCCTTGTCGTAGGAGAAGGGGATCTCGTGCTCGCCGAGGAGCCTGATCCGGCCCTCGGTCCTGATCGCCTCCACGCGCGCGTCCGCCGTCTCCACGTCCACCGTGCGCGGCGAGTCGCCGGCCAGACCGAGCAGCACGGCCTTCGGGGTGCCGTGGCCGTGCCCGGTCGCGCCCAGGGAGCCGTACAGCTCCGTCCGGACGGTAGCTGCCTTTTCCAGCAGCCCCTCGTTGCGCAGGCGGCGGGCGAACATCCGCGCCGCGCGCATCGGGCCGACCGTGTGGGAGCTGGACGGGCCGATGCCGATCGAGAACAGGTCGAAGACCGAGATGGCCACGGTCACTCCTCAAGACAGCAAAAACAGGGGGGTGGTGGGGCACCCGCCGGCACCTTGCGGCGCCGTCCTCACGAGTGCCCCACCCGGGATCTACTTGTCCGGGCCTACTTGTTCAGGCCCGGGTACAGCGGGTGCCTGTCGGCGAGCGCCTTCACGCGCGCCTTGAGCGCCTCCGCGTCGTAGGACGGCTTCAGCGCCTCGGCGATCACGTCCGCGACCTCGGCGAAGTCCTCGGCCGTGAAGCCGCGGGTCGCCAGGGCGGGCGTGCCGATCCGCAGGCCCGACGTCACCATCGGGGGACGCGGGTCGTTCGGGACCGCGTTGCGGTTGACCGTGATGCCGACCTCGTGGAGACGGTCCTCGGCCTGCTGGCCGTCCAGCTCGGACTCGCGGAGGTCGACGAGGATCAGGTGCACGTCCGTGCCGCCGGACAGGACGTTCACGCCGGCCTCGCGCGCGTCCGCCGCCGTCAGGCGCTTGGCGAGGATGCGCGCACCCTCCACGGTACGACGCTGGCGCTCCTTGAACTCCTCCGAGGCGGCGACCTTGAAGGAGACCGCCTTCGCCGCGATCACGTGCTCCAGGGGACCGCCCTGGAAGCCCGGGAAGACGGAGGAGTTCAGCTTCTTCGCGAAGTCCTTGCCGCGGGCGAGGATGATGCCGCCGCGCGGACCGCCGAGCGTCTTGTGCGTGGTGGAGGTGACCACGTCGGCGTACGGCACCGGGTTGGCGTGCAGGCCGGCCGCGACCAGGCCCGCGAAGTGCGCCATGTCGACCCACAGGTACGCCTCGACCTCGTCGGCGATCCGGCGGAAGGCGGCGAAGTCCAGCTCGCGCGGGTACGCCGACCAGCCCGCGATGATCACCTTCGGGCGGTGCTCCTTGGCGAGCCGCTCGACCTCGGCCATGTCGACCAGGCCGGTCTCGGCGTCCACGTGGTAGGCAACCACGTTGAACTGCTTGCCGGAGAAGTTCAGGCGCATGCCGTGGGTCAGGTGGCCGCCGTGCGCCAGGTCCAGGCCGAGGATGGTGTCCCCGGGCTGGGCGAGGGCGAACAGCGCCGCCTGGTTGGCGGAGGCGCCGGAGTGGGGCTGGACGTTGGCGTACTCGGCGCCGAACAGCTCCTTGATCCGGTCGATGGCGATCTGCTCGGCGACGTCGACGTGCTCGCAGCCGCCGTAGTAGCGGCGGCCCGGGTAGCCCTCGGCGTACTTGTTGGTCAGCACCGAGCCCTGCGCCTCCATCACCGCGAGCGGGGCGAAGTTCTCGGAGGCGATCATCTCCAGCGTGGACTGCTGGCGGCCGAGCTCGGCGTCGACCGCGGCGGCGATCTCCGGGTCCAGCTCGTGCAGGGACGTGTTCAGGACGGTCATACGGCTACGACTCCTCAGCCGGCGTTCTGGGCGGTGTACTCGTCGGCGGAGAGCAGGTCGGCCGGCTCCTCCGCGACGCGCACCTTGAACAGCCAGCCGCCCTCGAAGGGGGCCGAGTTCACCAGCGAAGGGTCGTTGACGACGTCCTCGTTGATCTCGGTGATCTCACCGGTGACCGGCGAGTACAGGTCGGAGACCGACTTGGTGGACTCCAGCTCACCGCAGGTCTCGCCCGCGGTCACCGTGGAGCCGACCTCGGGGAGCTGGGCGTAGACGACATCGCCGAGCGCGTTGGCCGCGAACTCGGTGATGCCGACCGTCGACACGCCGTCCTCGGCGGGCGACAGCCACTCGTGCTCCTTGCTGTAGCGCAGCTGCTGGGGGTTGCTCATGGCCTGAATTCTCCTGTACGCGCGGAAGTGCTGATGAAGGGGGGACTGCTGAGACCGCTGGTGAGCAGCGGAAAGTGCGCGGGGTCACACAGTGACCGCGCCCAGTGTCTACTTCTGGCGCTTGTAGAACGGCAGCGCCACGACCTCGTACGGCTCGTGGCTGCCCCGGATGTCCACGCCGACGCCCTCGGTGCCCGGCACCGCGTGCGCCGCGTCGACGTAGGCCATGGCGATCGGCTTGCCCAGGGTGGGGGAGGGGGCGCCGGAGGTGACCTCGCCGATCACCTCGCCGCCCGCGACCACGGCGTACCCGGCGCGCGGCACCCGGCGGCCCTCGGCGACCAGGCCGACCAGGACCCGCGGCGGGTTCTGCTCAGCCTCGGCGGCGGCCTCGGTGAGCGCCTCGCGCCCCACGAAGTCGCCCTCCTTCTCGAACTTCACCACCCGGCCGAGCCCGGCGTCGAAGGGGGTGAGGGAGGTGGTCAGCTCATGCCCGTACAGCGGCATGCCCGCCTCCAGGCGCAGGGTGTCCCGGCAGGACAGGCCGCACGGGACCAGGCCGACGCCCTCGCCGGCCTTGGTCAGCGCCTGCCACAGCTCGACCGCGTGCTCGGGCTTCACGAACAGCTCGAAGCCGTCCTCGCCGGTGTACCCGGTGCGGGCGATCAGGGCCGGGACGCCGGCGACCGTGCCGGGCAGGCCGGCGTAGTACTTCAGGCCGTCGAGGTCGGCGTCGGTGAGGGACTTCAGGATGCCGGGGGACTCGGGGCCCTGCACGGCGATCAGCGCGTACGCGTCCCGGTCGTCGCGCACCTCGGCGTCGAAGCCGGCGGAACGCTCGACCAGGGCGTCCAGCACCACCTGGGCGTTGGAGGCGTTGGCGACGACCATGTACTCGGTCTCGGCCAGCCGGTAGACGATCAGGTCGTCCAGGATGCCGCCGTCGGCCCGGCAGATCATGGTGTAGCGGGCGCGGCCCACGCCGACGGAGGCGATGTTGCCGACCAGGGCGAAGTTGAGGAGGTCGGCCGCCGCGGCGCCGGTGACGGTGATCTCGCCCATGTGGGAGAGGTCGAAGAGGCCCGCCTTCGTCCGCACGGCGATGTGCTCGTCGCGCTCGGAGCCGTAGCGCAGCGGCATGTCCCAGCCGGCGAAGTCGGTCATCGTCGCACCGAGCGAGCGATGCAGGGCATCGAGCGCGGTGTGGCGCAGCTCAGTGGGTTCGGTACTGCTCATCGGTCGGTCGTCTCCCAGGGAAGGACAGGACGGGCGAGGAACGGTCCTCCCCATCTGTCATCGGAACCTGAGAGGTTCGCCAGGACCGCCACGGGGACGATCACGGCTTGCACCTTGGGTGGAGCCACTGCGGCAGCGGCCCGCTTTTCAGATGTGCCTCGCCCGCGCGGTAACGGGGCCTGAGAGATTCAAGGGAGGGACTTGCTCCTTCGGCGTCCCAGCGAAGGCTGCTGGGAACTCTCCCGCGCGGATTCAAACGGCCGGTATGCAGTTGGCGGCCACATCATTGCACGCCGCACCCCCGCCCGTCAGGGCCGCATCTGTAACCGAGCTGTGGCGGGACGCGCACGTAACCGCCGGGCATCGTGCATTACCGTCCCTTTACATGTGCGGGGCATGAATATTGCCAAGCCCATGGGGGAGGACGATCACGGTGAACAGGACCCCGGTGTACGCCACCGTCACCACCGGCATCGCAGTGCCGAGGCAGCGCTCCGCCGCGGCCCAGGTCGTCCGTGACCTGCGCGACCGCGCGGGCCGCGGCCCCGGCGCCCTGACCTTCGGCCCCCGCGACCTGGTCGTGATCACCGGGCTGCCCGGCAGCGGCAAGTCCACTCTGATGCGCCGTGCGGTCGCCGACCGCCGCATCGACTCCCAGGACACCCGCGACCGCTTCGCGGCCCGCCTGCCCCGCGCCCTCCCGTACGCCTTCTACCGCCCCCTGGTCCGCCTCGCCCACTACGCCGGTCTGCGCCGCGCCCTGCGCACCGGCGAGGGCGTCGTCGTGCACGACTGCGGCACCCAGCGCTGGGTGCGCGCCTGGCTCGCCCGCGAGGCCCGCCGCCGTGGCGGCACCCTCCATCTGCTTCTGCTCGACGTCACCCCCGACACCGCGCGAGAGGGCCAGCGCGAGCGCGGCCGGGGCGTCTCCGCCTACGCCTTTGGCCGCCACCGCCGTACGACCGCCCGGCTGCTCGCCGCGGTCGCGCGCGGCGAGCT
>NZ_JBEPBF010000247.1:0-5862 GCF_040298985.1 Streptomyces sp. NPDC001093
ACGACACCGGCGACCGTGGCGACTATCTGCGTGCCATTGTCAGACTGGCGTGCGAACGTGAAGACCTGGGCCCGGACTTCCGGACCTGGCTTCGCGGTTACGCAGCCGAGGAGCTGACCGACGGCGACAGCTGACGGCTCCGACGGCCGACACCGGCACAGAACGCGAGAGGGCGGGCCGGAGGGAAACCTCCGGCCCACCCTCTGGCATGGCCGAAACCTGCTCGAGTCCTACTCGAACGGGTCGAACTCGTCGTACTCCCGCAGCGCCTCGTCCCGCTCCGCCTGCTTCTCCCGGCGGCGCTGCGCCGCGGGCCGCTCGCCGTCGAAGCGGTGGTCCTCGCCGCGGCGGCCCAGCATCTCCGCGCCGGCCATGACCGAGGGCTCCCAGTCGAAGACGACCGCGTTCTCCTCGGGACCGATCGCGACACCGTCGCCGGACCGCGCGCCCGCCTTCATCAGCCGCTCTTCGACGCCGAGGCGGTTGAGCCGGTCGGCGAGGTAGCCGACGGCCTCGTCGTTGTTGAAGTCGGTCTGGCGGACCCAGCGCTCGGGCTTCTCGCCGCGCACCCGGAACAGCGGCTCGCCGCCGAACTCCTCACGGGTGACGGTGAAACCGGCGTCGTCCACGGCCTTGGGCCGGATGACGATCCGGGTCGCCTCCTCCTTCGGCTTCGCCGCGCGCGCCTTGGCGACCAGCTCACCGAGCGCGAACGACAGCTCGCGCAGCCCGATGTGGGCGACGGCCGACACCTCGAAGACGCGGTAGCCGCGGGCCTCCAGGTCGGGCCGGACCATTTCGGCGAGGTCCTTGCCGTCGGGCACGTCGACCTTGTTCAGGACGACGATCCGGGGCCGGTTGTCGAGGCCGCCGTACTCCCGCAGCTCGGCCTCGATGATGTCGAGGTCGGAGACGGGGTCGCGGTCGGACTCCAGGGTCGCGGTGTCCAGCACGTGCACCAGCACGCTGCACCGCTCCACGTGCCGCAGGAACTCCAGGCCCAGGCCCTTGCCCTGACTGGCGCCCGGGATCAGACCGGGCACGTCGGCGATGGTGTAGACGGTCGAGCCGGCGGTGACGACACCGAGGTTCGGCACGAGCGTCGTGAAGGGGTAGTCGGCGATCTTCGGCCTGGCCGCGCTGAGCACGGAGATCAGCGAGGACTTGCCGGCGCTCGGGTAGCCGACGAGGGCCACGTCCGCGACCGTCTTCAGCTCCAGCACGATGTCGTGCAGGTCCCCGGGCTCGCCGAGGAGGGCGAAGCCGGGCGCCTTGCGGCGGGCGGAGGCCAGCGCCGCGTTGCCGAGGCCGCCCCGGCCGCCCTGTGCGGCGATGTACGAGGTGCCGTGGCCGACCAGGTCGGCGAGCACGTTGCCCGCCTTGTCCAGCACCACCGTGCCGTCCGGCACCGGCAGGACGAGGTCCTGGCCGTCCTTGCCGGAGCGGTTGCCGCCCTCGCCGGGCTTGCCGTTGGTGGCCTTGCGGTGCGGGGAGTGGTGGTAGTCGAGAAGTGTCGTCACCGACTGGTCGACGGTGAGGATGACGTCACCGCCACGGCCGCCGTTGCCGCCGTCCGGGCCGCCGAGCGGCTTGAACTTCTCGCGGTGTACGGAGGCACAGCCGTGACCTCCGTTACCCGCGGCGACATGCAGCTCGACGCGGTCCACGAAGGTGGTCATGGTTCAGTGCCTCCAGAAAACGATCGGTATGTCTAGCGTCAACACGCGAAAGGCGGACCCGCCTTCCCGACCGGGAAGTGAGGTCCGCCTCGCGAAAGCGTTCGGTGCTGCTGAATCAGGTGATTCAGGCGACCGGAACGATGTTCACGACCTTGCGGCCGCGGTGGGTACCGAACTCCACCGCACCGGCCTGCAGGGCGAACAGCGTGTCGTCGCCGCCACGGCCGACACCGGCGCCGGGGTGGAAGTGGGTGCCGCGCTGGCGGACCAGGATCTCACCCGCGTTCACGACCTGACCGCCGAAGCGCTTCACGCCGAGCCGCTGGGCATTGGAGTCGCGACCGTTCCGGGTGGACGATGCGCCCTTCTTGTGTGCCATGTCTCCTCAGTCCCTTACTTCGCAGCCGTGGGGATCGACGTGACCTTGATCGCCGTGTACTGCTGGCGGTGGCCCTGCCGACGGCGGTAGCCGGTCTTGTTCTTGTAGCGCAGAATGTCGATCTTCTGGCCCTTGTGGTGGTCCACGACCTCGGCCTGGACCTTGATGCCGGCCAGCACCCACGGGTCGCTGGTCACAGCGTCGCCGTCGACAACGAGCAGGGTCGAGAGCTCGACCGTGTCGCCAACCTTGGCGGTGGAAATCTTGTCAACCTCAACGATGTCGCCGACAGCAACCTTGTGCTGGCGACCACCGCTGCGCACGATGGCGTACACGCGGATCTCTCTTTCGCTCGTTCAGAACCGGCACCCCCGCAGGCCAGCCGCCCAGGAACACCACGGACGACCTCTCCCGGCCCGCATTGCGTCCAGGAGGAAGAGGTTTACGGGGATGTGGCGCGTTCAGTGGACACGCCGACGGTCAAGGTTACGGGGCCATGACCTGGGGGGTCAAACCGGGCCCCGGTGGGTGTGGGGCCGGTCACGCGGACCGGCCCCACAGCCCGGGCGTCAGCCCTCGTCGGCCACGTCCGCGGCGGCGGAGACCGTGGTGGTCTTCTTCGCCGTGGACTTCGCGGCGGCCGTCTTGGCCGCCTTCTTGGCCGTGGTCTTCTTGGCGACCGTCTTCTTGGCCACGGTCTTCTTCGCCGTGGTCTTCTTGGCGGCGGCCTTCTTCGCCGTGGCCTTCTTGGCGGTCTTGCGGGCCGCCTTCTTGGCCGGAGCGGTCGCCTCGGCCACCTCCTCGGCCGTCACCTCGCCGGCCGGGGCCCCGGCGGCCTCCTCCGTCGCGGCCGACGGGACGACCACGACGGCCGCCTCCTCGGACGCGGTCGGCGCCGTGGCCTTGCGCACGGCACGGCGGCGCGGACGGGCCGGGGCGGCGCTCTCGGCGGGCTCGGGCGTCTCCTCGACGGCGACCGGAGCCGCGGTCTCGGCCTCGGGCCGGGCCGCCGGCGCCTCGACCGCGGGCGCGGTCTCGGGCACCGTCACCACGGCGGCCGTCTCGACACCCGCCGGGGAACCGGCCGGCGCCGACACCTTCCGGGTCGCACGACGGCGCGTACGGCCCTTGGGCGCGGCCTCCTCGGCGGCCTCGGCCTGCGGCGCCGGAACCACCTGGTCCTCGACGGCCGCGGGCGCGGCCAGGGCCTCGGCGGCCGGCTCCGGACGCACCGGGCGCGCTGCCGCCTCCTCGGCGGTGACGTCCTGCGCGGTCGGCGCCACGGCGGCCACGGCGACCTCGGTCCTCGGCGCCTCCGCGCGGCGCGCTTCGGCCTTCGGCGCGCCCGCCGGAGCCGAGGCCCGGCGGCTGGCCCGGCGGCGGGTACGGCCACGGGTGGCCGCCGCCTCCGCCTCGGCGACGCTGCTGTACAGCTCCTCGTCCGGCGCGAAGTCGGGGGCCGGCAGCGCGACCGGCTCGGCGACCTCGGCGGCCACCGCGGCGGCGGTCTCCACCTCGGGCTCGACGGCCTCGCCGGTCTCGACGGCCACGGCGGCCGTCTCGTGCACGTGCTCCTGGGCGTCGGCACCACGGCCGCGCTTCTTGCGCTTGCCGCCACCGCCGCCGGCGGACACCGGCTGCTCCATGTGCACGATGACACCGCGGCCGTTGCAGTGCACGCAGGTCTCGGAGAAGGACTCCAGCAGACCCTGGCCGACCCGCTTGCGGGTCATCTGCACCAGGCCCAGCGAGGTCACCTCGGCCACCTGGTGCTTCGTACGGTCGCGGCCCAGGCACTCCAGCAGGCGGCGCAGCACCAGGTCGCGGTTGGACTCCAGGACCATGTCGATGAAGTCGATCACGACGATGCCACCGAGGTCGCGCAGCCGGAGCTGGCGCACGATCTCCTCGGCCGCCTCCAGGTTGTTCCTGGTGACCGTCTCCTCCAGGTTGCCGCCCTGGCCGGTGAACTTGCCGGTGTTGACGTCGATGACGATCATCGCCTCGGTCTTGTCGATCACCAGCGAACCGCCGCTGGGGAGCCAGACCTTGCGGTCGAGAGCCTTGGCGAGCTGCTCGTCGATCCGGTAGGTGGCGAAGACGTCGACCTCGGAGGTCCACTTCGACAGCCGGCCGGCGAGGTCCGGCGCGACGTGCGAGACGTACCCGTGGATGGTCTCCCACGCGTCGTCACCGCTGACGATGACCTTGGAGAAGTCCTCGTTGAAGATGTCGCGCACGACCCGGACGGTCATGTCCGGCTCGCCGTACAGCAGCGTCGGGGCGT
This sequence comes from Streptomyces sp. NPDC001093, assembly GCF_040298985.1. Lineage (NCBI taxonomy): Bacteria > Bacillati > Actinomycetota > Actinomycetes > Kitasatosporales > Streptomycetaceae > Streptomyces > Streptomyces sp. NPDC001093. The sequence continues at coordinate 4,346 of NZ_JBEPBF010000247.1, forward strand.
TGCCGTTCTTCGACTTCTTCTGGATGTCCTCCCACTGCGACTGCAGCCGCTCGACGTCCCGGCGCAGCTCCTCCTCGCTCGCGCCCTCGGCGGCGGTGCGCACGATGACGCCCGCGTCCTCGGGGACGATCTTCTTGAGGATGGTCTTCAGCCGGGCCCGCTCGGTGTCGGGCAGCTTGCGGCTGATGCCGGTCATCGAGCCCTCGGGGACGTACACGAGGTAACGGCCCGGCAGGGAGACCTGGCTGGTCAGACGCGCACCCTTGTGCCCGATCGGGTCCTTGGTGACCTGGACGAGCACCGACTGGCCCGACTTGAGGGCGGACTCGATGCGGCGGGGGCCGTTGGCCATGCCCAGCGCCTCGAAGTTGACCTCACCGGCGTAGAGGACGGCGTTGCGGCCCTTGCCGATGTCGATGAAGGCGGCCTCCATCGACGGCAGCACGTTCTGGACCTTGCCCAGGTAGACGTTGCCGACGTACGAGGTCGACTGCTCCTTGTTGACGTAGTGCTCGACGAGCACGCCGTCCTCCAGGACGCCGATCTGCGTACGGTCGCCGTGCTGGCGGACGACCATCACGCGCTCGACGGCCTCACGGCGGGCCAGGAACTCGGCCTCGGTGATGATCGGAACGCGGCGACGGCCCTGCTCACGGCCCTCACGACGGCGCTGCTTCTTGGCCTCCAGACGGGTCGAGCCCTTGATGGACTGCACCTCGTCGGACGGCTCGGCCGGCTTGCGCGGCTCGCGGACCTTGACGACCGTGCGCTCCGGGTCGCCCTCGCCGGGCTCGGTCTCGGCGGTGGTGTCACCGGCGCGGCGGCGACGACGGCGACGACGACGGCTGCTGGAGGAGGAGGCACCGGCCTCGTCTCCGGCCTCCTCGGCGTCCTCTTCCTCCTGCTCGGCGGTGTCCTCGGCGTCCTGCGCGGCCTGCTCGGCGGCCAGTTCCTCGGCCTCCGCGTCCGCACCCTCGCCGGCCTCACCGCGACGGCGGCGCCGGCCGCCACGACGGCGACGGCGGCGCGAGCCGGACTCCTCGAAGCCCTCGGCGCCCTCCGCCTCCTCGGTCTCCTCCGCCTCCTCGTCCTCGGCGGACTCCTCCGGCTCCTCCTCGGCGGCGGCCTCGACGACCCGGGTCTCCTCGGCGGCGGCACCCCGGCGGCGACGACGGCGCGGACCGGTCTCGGCGCGCTCCTCCGCGTACTCCTCGGGCTCCTCCGCCTCGGCGGCCTCGGCAGCGGCCTCGGCGGCGGCGCGCTCCGGGGTCTGGAACTTCGGCTCGGTGAACACCGGCGGCTGGAAGACGGCGACGGCCGGGCGGGCGGGCCGACGCCGGGCCTCGGCCTCCGGCTCCTCGCTCTCGGCGGCCGGCGCGGCCTGTGTGGGCTCGGAGAACCCGAACACGGGGCGCACGGCCCGACGCCGGGTACGACGCGGGGCGGCCTCCTCGGCGGGGGCCTGCGGCGCCTGGACGGCGGGGGCGGGCTCGGCGGCGGGCTGCTCGGCCTCGGCA
>NZ_JBEPBF010000248.1:0-5508 GCF_040298985.1 Streptomyces sp. NPDC001093
GACCGTGCACATCAGCATCGGCCGGCTGGAGGTCCGCGCCGCCGCACGCGCTGCCGCGGCCGCGCGCCCGTCCGAGCGTCCGCAGCGGTCCGGTCGTCCGTCGCCCGTGCTGAGCCTGGAGAAGTACCTGTCCCGCGGGGAGGCCCAGCGATGAGCAACACGCTCGCCGTGGCCACGGTCACCGAGGCGCTGCGCCAGCAGATCGCGCAGTCGCTGGCGCCCGACATCCCGTTCGCCGTCGACGTCGCCGCGCGCAAGCCGCCCACAGACCCGCCGGCCGAGCCGACGATCACCGTCTTCCTGTACCAGGTGACGCCCAACGCCTCGCTGCGCAACACGGACGCGCCCACCCGAGCGGCCGACGGCACCGTGCTCACCCGGCCCTCGGCCGCCCTCGACCTGCACTACCTGATCAGCTTCTACGGCGACGAGGCCGAGCTGGTCCCGCAGCGCCTGCTGGGCTGCGTGGTGCGCACCCTGCACGAGAGCCCGGTGCTGTCCAGGGCGATGATCGAGGCCGCCGCCGAGCAGCCCTACCTCCAGGGCACCGACCTGGCCGACTCCCCGCAGCGGGTGCGCTTCACACCCACCGCGCTGGACATCGACGACACGTCCAAGCTCTGGGGGATGCTCTACCAGAACAACACCCCCTACGCCCTCTCCCTCATCTACCAGGGCATCGCCGTGATGATCGACGGCCGTGCGACACCGGTCGAGCCCAAGCCCGTCAAGACCCGCACCGTGCACGCCGTGCCGGACATGGGCTGAGCGGGAGCGGAGTCACGGACATGGGAGGGGAGACGGCGAAGGTGCCGGGCGACGGCGATCTGCACCACAAGGCGCTGTCCGTAGCGGTGGAGGCGGTGCTGGCCCGCCTGGACGCGCACGCGTCCGGGCGCGAGGGCGGCGGCACCGCCCGGACCGAGCTGCCCGCCTGCCCGGAACCGGAGCCCGGCAGCGCCCTGGACACCCTCTGCTCCTGCTTCGGCCTGAGCCCCTTCGAGCGCGACATCCTCGTCCTGGCCGCCGCAGCGGAGCTGGACTCCACCACCGCGAGCCGCTGCGCCGCGGCCGGTGGCGACCCGGCGCGGCCGTACCCGACCTTCTCACTCGCCCTGGCCGCCCTGGACGACGCCCACTGGAGCGCGCTCGCCCCGGTCGGCCCGCTGCGCCGCTGGCGGTTGCTCGAACTCGACGACCGTGACGGGACCGTCGCCCTCACCGCCTCCCGCATCCGGATCGACGAGCGGATCCTGCACTTCCTCGTCGGTGTCGACTATCTGGACGTCCGCCTGCACGGGCTGCTGACCCGGATCGCCACGCCGACGCAGGCCCTGCCGCCGGCGCACTTGCGCACCGCAGGTGAGGTGTCCGCGAGTTGGGCCGCGGCCGAGCTGGACACCCTGCCGCACGTCGAGCTGGTCGGGGGCGACCGGCAGACCCGCTGGGAGATCGCCGCCGCCGCGGCCCGGGAGTCCGGGCTCACCCTGTACGTCGTCTCCGCCGAGGACCTCCCGACCGATCCCGGCGAGCGCGACCAACTCGCCCGGCTGTGGCAGCGGGAGGCGGTGCTGCTGCCCGCGGCCCTGCTGGTGGAGTCGCACGACGGTACGTCGGTCTCGCTGGGCGAGGCGCCGTCCGGGCTGTCCGCCCGGGACGCCTCGGCCGCCGTGGACGCCCTGACCGCCGGTCTCGCCGTACCGCTGGTGCTCTCCGCCGACGACCCGCGTCCGGCGACCGCTCGCGCCCGCGCCGAGCGAGTGACCGTTCCGGCGCTCAGCGCCGAGGAGCAACTCGACGTCTGGGCCGGTGCGTTGGGTGATCTCCCGAACATCACGGAGAGTGGACTGCGCGGGCTGGTCGCCCAGTTCTCGCTGCCCGCACACGTCATCCGCTCGGCGGCGACGTCGGTACGGCGTTCATCGGACGACGGCGAAGGCGGCAGCGACTCGACCCGACTGGCGTGGCGTGCCGGCCTGGTGGAGGCCCGCATGGCCCTCGACGAGCTCGGCCGCCGGGTGGAGCCGCGCGCCGGCTGGAACGATCTGGTCGTCGCCGAACGCCAGCGCGCGATCCTCCGCGAGATCGTCGCCCACGTACGGCGCCGGGGCACCGTCCACCAGGAGTGGGGCTTCGAGAGCGTGCTGCGCCGCGGACTCGGCGTCACCGCGCTCTTCGCGGGCGGATCCGGCACCGGAAAGACGCTGGCTGCCGAGGTGATGGCGGGCGAGCTGGGTGTGGACCTCTTCGTCATCGACCTCTCGCAGGTGGTCAGCAAGTACATCGGCGAGACGGAGAAGAACCTCCGCCGGGTCTTCGACGCGGCCGAGCGCGGCGGCGCCCTGCTGCTCTTCGACGAGGCCGACTCGCTCTTCGGCAAGCGCAGCGAGGTCAAGGACAGCCACGACCGGTACGCCAACCTCGAGGTCAGCTACCTCCTGATGCGCATGGAGGCCTACCGCGGGCTGGCCGTCCTCACCACCAACATGAAGAAGGCCCTCGACAACGCCTTCATGCGGCGGATCCGCTTCGTCGTCGACTTCCCCTTCCCGTCCGTGCCGGAGCGCGCCGAGATCTGGCGCCGTGTCATCCCGGACCGGACACCCACGGAGGGCCTGGACCCCGAGCGGCTCGCCCAGCTCACCGTCGCGGGCGGCTCCATCCGCAACATCGCGCTGGCCGGCGCCTTCCTCGCCGCCGAGGAGGGCAGTCCGGTGCGCATGCAGCACATGCTCGCGGCGGCGCGCACCGAGTACCTCAAGCTCGAACGCTCCCTGACGCCTTCGGAGGTGGACGGGTGGATCTGAACAACGTGCACATCACGCGCGAGGGGCACCACCCGACCGCCGGCAGGCCGCAGGTGCCCACCCCCGCCGCGCCGACGGCGATCCGCATCGACATCGGTGAACTCGCCTTCGACGGCTTCGACTTGACGGCGCGCGATGCCGACCGCGTCCGCGAGGCGTTCCACGGCGAGCTGGACCGGCTGGTCCGCGAGCGCGGTGTCCCGGCCGCCCTGCTCGCCGACGGCGACCGCGCACTCGACCTCCTCTCCGGCCTGTCCGAGCTGCCCGCCACCGGCAACCCGCGCCGCCTGGGCGAGGCCCTCGCCCGCGCGGTCCACGCCGGCCTGTCCGGTGCCGGTGCCGCGAACGACCGCAGGGGGCGCCGTTGAGCAGCACCCACGCGCCCGCGCAGAGCCGGCAGAGCAGCAGCGGCGGCACCAAGCAGAAGGCCCGCAAGCCGCAGCGCTCCGCCCGTACGCCCGAGCCCAAGGAGATCATCAGCGGAGCCGGACACCCCCTGGACCCTGGCGTCCGCCGGGAGCTGGAGGCACGGCTCGGCCACGACTTCAGCCGCGTGCGCGTGCACACCGACGAGGACTCCGCCGCGCTGGCCGACCTGGTCGGCGCCGACGCGGTCACCGTCGGCCAGGAGATCTTCTTCCGCAAGGGCGCCTTCCGCCCCGGCACCGAGGACGGCCGCCGCCTGCTCTCCCACGAGCTGCTGCACACCGTCCAGGCCCCGGACCAGCCCGGGCGGCTGCGCGCAGGCCGCGACTTCGGCGGCGTCAGCCTGCCGACCGACGCCGTCGAGCAGCAGGCCGAACAGGGCGCGCGCGGCGCGGACGCGAAAACGCCCGAGGTGACCCGCGATGCCTCCGCCACCCCGGGCTGGCTCCGCTACGCCCGCGTCGACGCCGACCGGCTGCGCAGCGAACGCCTCGACCCCGCGACTCTGGTGGACCGGCTCACCGCCGGCATCCTCCGCTCCCTGCGCGGCGACCCCACCGACTCCTCCGGCCGTGTGCGCAGGCAACTGGTCCGGTTCGCAACCGAGTTGGAGCAGGCGGTGCTCGCCAAGCTCGAACTCCGCCTGCCGTCCTCCGACTACCAGCGCGTCCTCGCCCTCGCCGAGCAGACCTCGCACCTGCCAGAGGGGCTGGACACCCCGCTCGCCCCGGTCCCGGTCACGGACACGGTCGACCGGACCGAGGCCGAGCACGACCAGGACGAGGTGCGCGAACGGGACCACCGCGAGACCGAGCAGGAGCACCGCGACGACGCGGCCGAGGGCCGCCGACGCGAGCGCCGGCGCCCGGACGGTTCCTCCGGGGAGCCGGAGGAGGGCCGGGTCCAGCAGTGGCCCGAGCACGAGCAGCGGCACGAGGAAGAGCACCGGCAGCAACGCGACCACCAGGACGAGCTGAAGAAGCGCAAGCCCTCCGGGCAGCGTGGGCCCGGAAAGCAGGACTCCCGGCAGCGGAGCGGGACTTCGTCCTCGAGCGGCACCGGGGGCGGCACCTTTGCGTCCTCGGAGTCTCCGGTGCCCGATGGCACCACCGCCGGCCAGTCCGCATCCGCCCAGCCCGACGCCGCCACCGGGGGCCAGGCGCAGGCGGCCCAGCCGGGGCAGGACCAGGCCCAGGGCGCAACCGCCGCCCAGCAGCAGACCGACGGCAAGGACGCCCAGGACAGGAACCGCAAGGACCAGCAGGACCAGCAGGCCCAGCAGCAGAAGACCGACCAGAGCAAGGACCCCAAGGACAAGCCCGCCGCCGCGAAGGCCGAGGGCTCGCCGGAGCACGAGCGGAAGTCCGCGACCCAGCAGCCCGCCGCCGGCAGCAAGCCGCACAACCCGGACCACCTGCCCACCCCGCAGCCCGGTCCCGTGCGCCCGGAGGAGGTCGACAAGACCGCCGAGGACCGTGGCGGCTCGCTGGTCCGCCACGGCGTCCTCGACGACGACGAGGAGCACGGCGAGCATCCCGAGCAGGAGCAGCCCGAGGGCCTGGAGCCGGGCGCCGACAGCGACGTCGACGGTCCGCACGGCGCAGAGATGTCCGCCGGCACCGGCGAGGCGGAGACCGCGCTCAAGCCGGAGGACTTCGTCCCCTCCGCCGACCTCGACGTCTCGGCCGTCCCGACAGCCGACCGGATCCACCTGCCCGACGACGGTTCCGCCCCGGCCCCCGACGAGGTCCCCGGCTTCCCGGCGCCGCCCCCGACCAAGGCGGAGCAGGTCCAGGCCGCGCGCGAGAGCGAGCGCGAGGACGACGAGCCCGCCGAGCCTCCCGCCGCGACGGCCCCGCCCGCTCCGGGTCGCCGTACTCCGCAGTCGGCCCCGCAGCCGGGCCCCGTCGCCGAGAACGAGGCCGGGGACCGCACCGAGCGCGACCTCCAGACCGAGAAGCCGGCCGAGCAGGAGGTCGGTCCGGACCCCGAGCACACCCAACCCGCCGACGACGCCTCCCCGGCCGCGAAGCCGGAGGCCGAGTCCGGCGAACCGGCTGACAGTACGTCAGCACGCGGTCCGCGGACCGAAGAAGGCACGGCCCCCGCCCCCGCCCAGCAGGAGAGCGCCGCCGAGCACAACGAGCGCCAGGAGGCCGAGCACGCCCCGGCCCCCGCGGCACCGGCCTCCGCCCGCGCCTCCGCGCGGCCCGCCGCGGCGCCGTACTCGCCCCGACCGGCGGGCGCCCCACAGGGGTCGATCCACGAGGCGGGG
>NZ_JBEPBF010000249.1:0-5475 GCF_040298985.1 Streptomyces sp. NPDC001093
ATCGCCTTTCCCCGCCGCTATCTACCCGAGGAAAGCATGGACACGATCTACAAAGATCAGATCGACCTCGCTACACCACCACAGGGGACATGACCCGACCTGCGGCGTTCTTGTCCGCCCACTGTGTCCGACGGCTGGCTTTTCTGGCAGGTCCGCGCGAGAGAGAGTGCCAAGGACCGCACAGAAGGCAAGAAAGAGGGGGACGACATCGGTGCTGGAGACGGTGTTCGACAGTCAGCGCGTGCCGGTGCTGGACCGGGTGGAGGCATGGCGGGACATCACGGCAAGCGCGCTGATACCGAATGAGTTCACCATCGACCGCGCAGCTGAATTCCGGGCCTCGCTGCGAGCCGCGGATTTGGGCGGGGCACAGGTGACTGCCCTGACCTATGCGTCCATGACGTCACGACGGACACCGCAGCTGATCCGCCAGTCCGATCCTGAAATGTACGCCGTGGGGCTCATCCTCCGCGGACAGCAGGGCATCGTCCAGGGTCGGTGCGAAGCTCCGCTCGGAGCCGGCGATCTCGTGGTGTACTCCACCTCCCGCCCCTACGCAGCGGTCGTGGAGGCCGGGCAGGACACGGCGGCCTCCGTAGTGGTACAGATCCCCCGGGCCATGGTCCCGGTGTCGTCGAACCGCGTGGACCGGCTGCTGGCGACCCGGATGCCAGGACGCGAAGGTGTCGGCGGTCTGCTCGCCGGATTCCTCACCCACGTGGCCACGGACACCGTGCCCTGCCCGCCCGCCGACAGTCAGCGGCTCGGCGGCGTCCTCATCGACCTGATCGCCGCATGGCTGGCCCACCACAGCGATGCCGCAGACCAGACACCCGCCGAGACCCACCAGCGCATGCAGTTCCTGGAGATCGAGGACTTCATCCGTCGGCATCTGGGCGACGCCGAACTCTCTCCCGCCACCGTCGCCGCCGCTCACCACATCTCACTGCGGACCCTGCACCGCCTCTTCCGCAACCACGCCCATGGCGCCACGGTTGCCTCCCACATCCGCCACCAGCGCCTCACCCGCGCCCGACGCGACTTGTCCGACCCGCGCCTGTCCACGCGGCCCATCCACGCGATAGCCGCCCGCTGGGGCTTTCTCCGCCCCGCCGACTTCACCCGCGCTTTCCGCACGCAGTACGGCATCACGCCCAGCGACTACCGCGACCACGCACACGACTTCAAGACTGGCACGCAGAACTCAGCACCTGGCACTCCCGGCTAAGGCGCCGCGCAAGGCTTTCAGCAACCATCGGTCAGGCATGAAATCGAAGAAGGGAATCCCTCCATGCGACTGACAGCCATGGCCAAGGCAGCAGGCATCACCGCTGCTACAGCACTCCTCACGGTCGGCACCCTCACTCAGGCCCAGGCGTCCCCGTCAGCCGGCTACATCGGCGACGGCTACGCCAACAACAGCCACGGAGTGTGGTGCGTACAGCACCTCGTCAACGACGTCGCATCGGCCAAGGGCAAGGGACGCCCGCTTGCCGAGGACGGTCTGTGGGGTCCGAACACCAAGAGCTGGGTCGAGTGGTACCAGGGCGCCTCCGGTCATGGCCTCGGGAAGGACGGCATCGTGGGCAAGGGCACGGGTGGCTGGCTGCTGCTCGACGGCGACTCGTACTACGGCCGCTACAACTACTGCTACAACTACGTCCCGTCGTACTTCTGAGCCCGTCCGGCCCGGCAGCACCGCTGATCCGGAGCTGCCGCACTCCGGGCACTCGACTCGGCCGGCACCGCTCAACTCCGCGGCGACCCTCACCCCGCACCGAAACGGCTGGCGAGTAGGCGAGGGCGGCCCGGTGAAGCTGTGGAAGCGGTCCGCTACCCGGGCCCTGACCAGCAGCCACCAGGCGCCCGGCCGAAGGGGATCGTCCTCTTCGGCCGGGCGCCGGCCCCCCGTTGGATTGTCCTGTGGGCGCGGCCGACGCGTTCCCCGAGGGCGATTTGGGAGAGGTGTGCGGCGCGGCGGGCTGCGCGGATCTGTGGCTGAACTGCTGCCGGCGGCAGAGCACGCAGTCGGGGATGGGGCCGAGCACCCGACAACGCTGGAATGATCTCGGCAAAGAGTCGGAACACCCTCGCGTCGGCGGGGAGGACGTCGAACTCGTGGTGCTCCCGGGCCCCCGGTGCCAGCAGGTCCGTACACCGGTCCAGGTCCTCTCCGGCCTGCCGCGCGTCCTGCTCGAACAACGTGACCGTGTGACCCCCTCGGCCAAGCATGCGCGCCGTCCCAACCCGCTGATACACCCCGCCGGGCTCGGCGGTCAGCCGCGCGGGCTGCGACGGGCACGCAGCGCCAGTACCAGGCAAACCGTGGTCGCGGCGATGGCGAGTGAGGCGAGCAGCCTTGCCCACGAGGTGCCCGCGACCGGCGTCTCGGCGGCGAGCAGGACCACCGAGGTCGCGGCGGCGGCCGCCAGTGCGGGTGTCGCCGGCGGCCGGCCGGGCGGGGCGGTGACACCGACTGTCCACGCGTCGGTGACGAGCAGGTAGGCGAGCAGCAGTGCGGCGATGCAGACGACCAGCCAGACCGCGGGGCCGGTGGCCGCCGCGACCGCGATCGCCGCGGCCGGCAGCACGGTATTCCTGCGGCGGGCCGCGACGGTCCGCCAGTGCATGGAGGTCAGGACGGGGCGCGCGTCGACCATCGGAGCCGCCCACCACGCGGCCGCCGCCGCCCCGAGCACCAGCACCCTGACCAGCGGCGGTGCGTGCAGGGCGGCCGGCGGGTTGCAGGCGGCGACGGCAAGGGCGGTTCCCAGCAAGCGGTCGGTGAGGCGCGAGGTGAGACGTGCGATGAGCAGAGCGGCTCGGCCGTCGGGCGGGCGCGGGCCTGGCCGGGCGAACCGGGCGGGGACGGTGGTCATCGGGCCCCCCCGTGGACGCGGGTGCGCAGCAGCGGCGCAAGGGCGAGATCGAGGGTCTCACCGGGCCGGTGGGCGACGACCGCGATGCCGCGTTCCACGAGGGCGAAGCGCATGGCGTCGCGGTCAGCCCGCCACAGCCGCAGCGCGAGTTCGCCCTCGGTGTCGCCGGGCTCCACGACCGGGTCGCCGGTGGGGATCTCGACCACGACCATCGGATTGGACCGTACGCGCACCTGGTGCAGGACATCGAGAATCCGCTGGTCGGTCAGCGACGTGATGACGTACACCAGCGCTCCTTCGGGCAACGCGGGCGGTGGGAGCAGGCTGAGGCCCGCCGTGCGGTACGCGAGGTCTTTGCGGACCTCCAGCACACTCTCGACGATGCGGTAGAAGTACCCCTGGCCGCTGCCCGGTTGCAGCCAGCGGGTCGCTCCACCCACCGACACCACGCCGACCCGGTCGTGGGTACGCAGGTAGGCGCGGACCAGGCCGGCAGCGGCCCGGGAGGTCTCGTCGAGCGAGGACGCGCCGGTGACCGGGTCGACCACGTCGGCGAGCACGTCCAGCAGCACCACGGTGTCGGCGGTACGCTCCGCGGCGAACTGGTGGACCTGCAGGGCGCCGCGACGGGTGGTGGCCGGCCAGTGGATCCGCCGCTGACGCTCGCCGCGCACATACGGGTGTACGCCGGTGACCTCGACGCCCTCGCCGCGCTGCACGGCGGTGTGCTCGCCGAGCCGTTGCGGCAGCCGGACCGGGATGGGCGTGAGGCCGGCGTGTTCGGGCAACGGGAAGACGGCGACCTCACCGAGTTCGGCCCGCACGGTACGCCGGGCCAGCCCGCCGCGGTCGTAGACGTCGACGTCGACCGTGCCGAGGGTCCAGCGGCCCCAGCGCTGCGCGGTCAGGACGAGATCGACGCGGTGCGGGCCGATCGCGAGGTGGTCGAGCCGGACGCCGTGGCCGAGGGCGACGCCGGGGTCCAGGCGGCCGGTCTCACCGTCGTAGGACACAGTGATGTGCACCCTCACCTGCTCGCCCTCGAAGCACCGCCGCGGCTCCACCTCGGCCTCGGCCGTCACCGCCTCCGGACGCGGCCCGCTCGGCAGGGCGAGGGCGAGCAGCACCAGGGGCGCGGCGGCGAGAGCAAGTACCCAGGGCCGCCCGGTGACCAGCGCGGCGGCCAGCGCGACGACGGCCAACGTGCCCAGCCGTAGCGCGCGTTCACCGGTGCGCCAGCCGGGCGGCGGGGGCGGCGGGGGTTCGGCGGTCTCGTCGTGGCGGCCGTCCAGGGCCCGTTGCACGGCGGCGGCCGCTCTGCGGGCCGGCAGTGGCTGCGTCATGAGGCGACCGGCGTGCGCGGCAGGGTCTGCGGGGCGGGCACGGATTGCATGATCTCGCGCATCACGTCGTCGCCGTCGATCTGCCGGACCCACAGTTCCGGCTTGAGGGTGACACGGTGCGCCAGGGCCGGCACCGCCACGGACTTGACGTCTTCCGGGGTCACGTAGTCCCGCAGGTCCAGGACGGCTCGGGCGCGGGCGAGCTGCACCAGGGCCAGGCCGCCGCGCGGAGAGGCACCGACCTGGATGTGCGGGTGGGCCCGGGTGGCGCCGACCAGCGCGACGACGTACTCCAGCAGGTCGTCGTCCACCTCGACGCGTTCGACGGCGGCCCGCATGGCCAGCACCTCTCCCGGACCGCTGAGCGTACGCAGCACCGCCTCGGGTGCCGCCCGGTCGACACGCGCGCGCAGCATGCCTGCCTCCTCGGACGCCGTCAGATAGCCCATCCGAACCCGCAGCAGGAACCGGTCGAGCTGGGCCTCGGGCAGGGTGTACGTGCCCTCGTACTCGATGGGGTTGGCGGTGGCGACGACCACGAAGGGCTCCGGCAGCGGCCGGGTGCTTCCGTCGATGGACACCTGGGACTCGGCCATCGCCTCCAGCAGCGCGGCCTGGGTCTTGGGCGGGGTGCGGTTGATCTCGTCGGCGAGCAGCAGGTGGGTGAAGACCGGTCCGGGCCGGAAGACCATGTCGGCGGTCCGTTGGTCGTAGAACGGAGCTCCGGTGACGTCGGAGGGCAGCAGGTCCGGGGTGAACTGGATGCGGCGGAAGTCCAGGCCCAGAGCGGTGGCGAAGGAGCGTGCCAGAAGGGTCTTCCCGAGTCCCGGCAGGTCCTCGATGAGGACATGGCCGCCGGCGAGGATGCCGAGCATCACCAGCGCCAGTGGTTCCGCCTTGCCGACCACGGCCGTGCGCATCTCGTCAAGCACGGCCGCGGCCCGTTCGCCCGCCTGCCGAGGTGTCAGGGTGTCGTGGTCCGGGATGGGTTGCGGGCTGGTCACAGCTGGGTCCTCACGGGGCGGGGTCGGGGTGCGCGGGCTGCGGGGTCGGCCGCAGCGACACCGGTCACAGGGCTTCCAGACGGTCGAGCAGGGAGCGCAGGACGGGCTCGGGGAGAGTGGGCTGCGGAGCGGTCGCCTCGGGATCGATCCACGGCCACAGCTCGGCGCCGACCAGCGCCCGGGCCCGCTGCGGGCTCCGGTACATCGCCACGCCGTGCCGTTCGGCCAGCCGGGCGGCGAACAGCCGCT
>NZ_JBEPBF010000250.1:0-5355 GCF_040298985.1 Streptomyces sp. NPDC001093
GCCTGCCGCCAGGCGAAGCTCTTGCGGTAGGGCCAGGCGTTGTCGGTCAGGACCCGTTCGACGCGGTCGATGCCGCAGGTGGCGAAGAAGGCTGCCGCCCGGCGGAGGAAGGCGGCGCAGGTGGCGGCCTTCTCGTCGCTGTGGATCTCGCTGTAGGCCAGGCGGGTGTGGTCGTCGACGGCGGAGTGGACGTAGTCGAAGCCCACGCTGTTTCGCCGGGCCCGGCCGGCCTGTCGGCCCAGGACTTTGTGGCCGCCGCCGTCGGGGATCCGGCCGAGTTTCTTGACGTCCACGTGGATCAGTTCGCCGGGCCGGTCGCGTTCGTAGCGGCGGATGGGCTGGCCGGTGGGCCGGTCCAGGAAGGCCAGGCGGTTCAGGCCGTGTCGGGCGAGGATGCGGTGCACGGTGGAGGCGGGCAGGCCCAGGATCGGTCCGATACGTGCCGGGCCCAGCTTGCGGTCCTGCCGCAGCCTGCAGACCTGCGCCTCGGTGGCGGCTGCGGTCCGGTGCGGTGTCCTGCGGGGCCGGCTGGAACGGTCGATGAGTCCGCTCTCGCCCTCGGAATGCCAGCGTCGGATCCACTTGTGGGCTGTGGGACGGGAGATGCCCATCTCTGCTGCGACGTGGGCGACGGGACGGCCGGAGCGGACACGTTCGACGAGCAGTCGCCTGCCGTGAACGGTCAGCCGGGCATTACGGTGGGACACGAAGGCCTCCGTGCGGTGAAGATTCGACACCTCCACCACACACGGGGGCCTTCGCCACGATCAAGACCGGCCAGCGTTAACAACGCTCGTGATCAATACACCTAGGGCGTGGATCGAATGTGCTGGTCACAGCCACTCGTTGATTGCCGCGACAAGGACGGTCGCCTCGTAGCGGACCGCCAACTTGTCGTACCGCGTGGCTACGGCCCGGTGCCTTTTGAGGCGGTTAATACCGCACTCGACCGCGTGCCGCTCGCGGTAGTCAATCCGGTCGAACTTCGGCGGCCGACCGCCAAGCGAGCCACGTTTCCCGCGGTTGCGGGCCTGGTCGGACTTGTCCGGGATGGTGCAGCGGATGCCACGCCGTCGCAGGTAGGCGCGGTTCTTGCGAGAGGCGTACGCCTTGTCCGCGCGGACCCGCCGCGGCCGAGTGCGGGGCCTGCCCGTCCCCAGCCGGGGAACCCGGATGCGGCCCAGGACGACCTCGAACTGCGGGGAGTCCCCACGCTGCCCCGCGGTGATGACGATCGACATGGGCTTTTGCTTTTGCTCGACGGCCAGATGCAGCTTGGTGGTCAGCCCACCGCGCGAGCGTCCGAGGCATGGTCGGCCGGCTCGGTGGCGACGCCGCCGGGTGGCTCCTTCTGCAGATCCCCCCTTTTCGTGCCCCGGCAGCATGCTGGTGGGCACGGACGACGGTGGAGTCGACGTTGAGGTCCCAGGTGATCGGGTCCTTCGCGTCGGCCCGGGCCTGCAGTTCGGTGAAGATCCGCTGCCAGGTGCCGTCCCGCTGCCAGCGGCGGAACAGGTCGTACGCGCGGCCCCACGGCCCGTACTCCTCCGGCACATCCCGCCACGGGATACCGGTGCGGACCCGGAAGCGTATGCCGTCGGTCAGCTGTCCCCTGGTCCATATCGGCGGTCGGCCGGGGTTCTTGCCCTTCGGCAACAGCGGCTCCAGCGCCGCTCATTGCTCCTCTGTCAGATCTCCACGTGCCACGCACCAAGATCATCTCAGCTCAAGATCCACTTTCGATACACGCCCTAGCCGAAACGGCACTCATCCGGGCCCCTCCCTGTTCGCGGATCGCATCGATGAAGCAGGGGCCCTTCGCTCCCAGCGGGTTGTGTTGTCCCGCCGATCAGCACTACTGCGACTGCCTCTCGGCAGCCCGCCACTTCCCGGTTCCGCCGGTTATAGGCAGGCCACGCTTCCCGCACCGCATGCGCGGGGCCGAGGAGGCTCTCTCCAGTTCCCAGGACAACCGTCCGGCCATTCCACGCCCCTTACGCCGGGAGGTTCTTCGGCGACCGCTCCAGGCCCGAGATCGCCTTCCATGGCCTTCGCCTTTCAAGCACAGGCTCGGCTCCTCCTTGGCCCACCCGCGGGCGGGGGTTAAATGACGGCGCTGCAGGCTTCACTTCATGTTGCGGACTGGCCGGTTGCACACCCCCGAAGGGCGCTTGTCACTCCACATCGACGCCACCCTTTCGAGCGACGCCGGGAGTCAGCTACCGGGGACCCTGGCATCTCCCCGGACCGGATCTGCACCGGCTGGCTACCCTGAGCTTGACGCCCGGTTACATCGTTCACATCCCTCCTGAGCTGGGAAGACGCCCGGACTGCTGGACGTACGCTTGTTCTTTGACCTCTTAGAGCGTCCGCCAGTGGGCGATTGTTCAACTCCTGCCGGGTCCTAGGTGGGCGTCAGGGCGTCGGTGTCGTGGCGGCGTCGTATGTGGCGCGGGCTGCGGTGATGTCGGCTCGGTGGCGTTCTGCCCAGCCGACGAGCCCGGTGAGGCTTGCGTGGAGTTCGCGGGCCATGGGCGTGAGGCTGTATTCCACCTTGGGTGGCACGGTGGGGTAGACGGTCCGGATGAGCAGGCCGTCGCGTTCCAGCTTGCGCAGGTTCAAGGTGAGCATGCGTCGGCTGATGCCTGTGATGGCGCGTTCCAACTCGGTGAATCGGACTGGTCCGTGTGCGGCGGCGACGAGAATTCCGATGCTCCATTTGCCCGCGACGTGGTCGAGGACCTCGGTGAGCGGGCACGCCTCGTTGCTGACCTGGCCGGACACATCGGTGTGACTGTGTGACATGAAAGTGCCTCCTTCCGCCGCGCGTCATGGTTACAGAGGATGACTGCTGTAACAAGTCGTGCACCATTGGAAGGAATCGCCGTGCGGAGAACCAACGCATCAGCACAGACATCACGTTGGTCGGCATTGGTCGTGCTCTGTGCCGGGCAGCTGATGGTCATCCTCGACGGGACCATCGTGAACGTGGCGCTGCCGTCCATCCAGCGCGACCTCGGTTTCTCCTCGTCGGGCCTGGCCTGGGTGGTCAACGCCTATCTGGTCCCCTTCGGTGGCCTGCTGCTGCTCTCCGGACGGCTCGGCGACCTCATCGGACGCAAGCGCGTCTTCATCACCGGCCTGAGCGTCTTCACGACTGCCTCGCTGCTGTGCGGTGTGTCCCAGGCCCCGGCGATGCTGCTCGCCTCCCGGTTCATCCAGGGCATCGGCGGCGCGGTGACCTCTGCTGTCACTCTCGGCATGGTCGTGACCCTGTTCCCGCAGCCGAAGGAGCGGGCCAAGGCCATCGGCGTCTACAGCTTCGTCCAGTCCGCCGGCGGCTCGCTGGGCCTCCTCGCCGGCGGCGCCCTGACGCAGACCATCAGCTGGCACTGGATCTTCTTCGTCAACGTCCCGATCGGCATCGTGGCCGCGCTGTCGGCCGGACGCGTACTCGCGTCCGAGCACGGTGTCGGCCTCGGCAAGGGGACCGACGTCGTGGGCGCGCTCCTGGTCACCTCCGCACTGATGCTCGGCGTCTACACGATCGTCGAGACCACCAACTACGGCTGGACTTCCCCACACACGCTGAGCCTCGGCGCCGCGGCACTCGCCCTACTCCTCGCGTTCGTCGCCTGCCAGGCAAAGGCGACCCACCCGGTCCTGCCACTGCGTGTGTTCCGCTCGCGCAACGTCTCGGGAGCGATGGGCATCCAGGCTCTCATGGTGGCCGGGATGTTCAGCTTCCAGTTCCTGTGCGTGCTCTACCTGCAGAAGGTGCTTGGCTTCGACGAGATACACACCGGCCTCGGGATCTTCCCGGTCTCGGTCGCGATCGGCGCGCTGTCCCTCGGCATCTCGCCCAAGCTGATCGCGCGCTTCGGCCCCCGTGTCGTACTCCTTCCCGGCCTCTCGCTCATCACGGCAGGTCTCGCCGCGCTCGGCCGCGTACCGGCAGACGGGAGTTACGTCGTGGACGTCCTGCCCGCGCTGCTGCCACTCGGCATCGGCTTCGGCCTCGCGATGCCGTCGCTGGCCACGCTCGCGATGTCAGCGGCCACGCCCCAGGACTCGGGGATCGCCTCCGGCATGTTCAACACCATGCAGCAGATCGGCAGCGCCTTCGGCCTCGCGGTCCTCAGCACACTCGCCACCTCGCATTCGGATGCCCTGCTGGGTGACGGGGCAAGCACCGCCTCGGCACTCACGGGTGGTTACCAGCTTGCCTTCCGCATCGGCTCGGGCCTTGTCGCCGTCGCTCTCCTGCTCGCCGCCACCCTGCTGAGATCTCCCGCCACAGCACCACGCCCAGCGGCCGAGAAGAAGCCGGTCGCCGAGAACGCCACTCACTGACCAGGCGGCGACACCGCCCCGGGCAGGGGAGATATCTATGCTCGCAGGAGGAGATGCGCCTGTCGTGCCGTCGTTGATCACCGCCCCCATCCGTGCGGAGTTCCTCGCGTCATCGCCGCAGCGGGTCAGTACCCATCCGTTGGGATGTCATCGCCGACGGATCCCGGATGAGGTGGTCTTCGACAAGCGAGGTACTGGTGTCCGGGATGGGGCAGTGGCGGACACGACATGCTCGGCGACCACCTTGCGCAGGCGCCGCGACGAGTGGATAGCCGCCGGCGCGGCCGAGGCTCTGCGCCTGGCCGCGCTCGTCGCCTACGACCGCATGATCGGCCTCGGCTTGGAACAGCTCAGCGCCGACGGCTGCCAGACCAAGGCCCTCTCGGGCGGCGAGTGCGCGGGCAAGAGCCCCGTCGACCGGGCCAAACAAGGCGTCAAACCCTCACAGCTCACCGAGGCGTACGGCATCCCGCTGGCCACCGAGCCCGCACCGCCCAACATTTGCGATCACACCCTGCTGTCCGCCACCCTCGATCACTACGACGATCTCGCCAAGACGCTGGGCCCACTGCCCGAGCAACCGGCGCTGAGCCTGGATGCGGGCTACGACCTCCGGCCGGTCTACGCCGATCTCGACACACGCGGCATCATCGCGAAGATTGCCGAACGGGGCGAACAGACCCCGATCCAAGCCGACGGACGGTCGGTCGTGGAGCGCACGAACTCGTGGATGAACAACTTCGGCAAACTCCGCCGGTGCACCGAACGTCACCGCGTCTGCGTCGAGTTCTGCATCGCCCTTGCCACCGCGATGATCACCATCCGTAGCCTCATCCGCCGGGCGTGGACCCTCTATCGCTGGCCCAACCGCCCCGAAGCCCCCGCATCCGGTGACCTACTGGCGGACGCTCTTAGTGGGCGGTTCGTAAGGCGATGTCCATTTCTGGCTGAGGTGGGGGCAAGGACGCTGGTGGAGGTTGTGTCGGCTATTGCTTCCTGGCG